>JAFTCE010000060.1 GCA_017454855.1 Desulfovibrio sp. | reverse complement strand
TGTGCGCTGCCATGTGGGCGTGAGTTCGGCAAAGAAGCTGTCCGGCAGGCGCGGGTCAGCCTTGGCCCAGCGCTGATTCTTCATGTAAGGGGTGAAGCATTCCTCCCAGAGATCGGCATAGTGGGTTGTGAGGCAGGAGAGGGCCAAAACGCGTACTTGCATGGCTGTGGATGGTGGTAATAAGGGCATGGCGTCAAGCATCTGATGCAGATTGCCGCGTCCAGTGGATTTAACAAAAAAATCAAAGGGTAAGGAAAATGCACCCGCAGCAGCCTGAAGAAGATGCGACGTATACTTGAAGGCATAGCCCCGCACCGCATGTGTGTGTGCTATGTGTTCTGGCGCAATCATCGCTACCATGGTTCGCTCCATGGAAGAACTGAGCATGCCGCGTATGCATAGCCGATAATAACACGTCACCGGTGGCTTCATATCCCATGATACCTTTGGCGTGCATTCCTTGTATGTCATCGCATCGCAATCGGGCACATAGTTGGTGCGCGGCAGGTAGGAATCAGGCAGTGTTGTAAGGTCCAGCACGTCATAGTGTGAATTTTGCGTGCATACTCTGCGGGGGGTCTTGTTCAGCGGATTGCCAACGTAGAAATGTGGGCCGGAAAGTACTAGCTCTTGTAGCGATTCCGGGAAATGGTCTTCCACGCGGCGGATGATGCCAGTTTTTTGAGCATTTGTCTCATGCCACATTTCAAGAGAAAAATATTCATCGCCAATTTTTCCCAACTTCTGTGGTGCTTCGGCAAAGCAGCGCAACACGGGCAGTAGTTCCGTGGCGTGTAAGGCTGGCAAACGGGCTTCGAGCGCTGGCGTGGAGGAGCTATCGTAGAGGGAAGCCAGAAGATTCAATATTTCATCATTGACTTGAACAATGCGATCCTTGTGCCCCTTGGTATTCCACTGGCCTTTTTCGTCCTTAATGCCGCCCACTGGCCCCTGGCCTTTGTGTTCAAAGCTCTCGTTGATGGTGGATGGACGGTAAAGGTTGACCATGTTGTGAAAATGTACTTTTGGTTGTGGTTCTCCATAAACGTTGAGACCAAAACGCATGCGTCCATGGTCATTTGTTCCAGTGAACAGATTTTCCTCATTTTCGAATTGAAAGTGATAGCGCAAACGCGGATACATTTCCCTCCGTAAACGACCGCCGTTGGGGTCGTCGTACACACCTTCGGGATGCACGAAGGCACTGACGCCCTTGTCGTTACCCAGCATCCAGGCCTGGGGCAGAAAGCACTTGAACAAATTGCTTTGGCTGCCCTGCAGTACAGGATAATTCTGCGCCGCATTGAGAAAATTCTGCATGCCCGTCATGCCGCAATAGGCCGTCACATATTCCCTCTGCAGGCCAGGGCGCTGCAGCGCTTCCTCGCGCAGATTCGCCAGTTGCGCCGCAGACAGCTTGAGCAGGACGAACAAGGGGTCATGGTCGCCCATGACGGCACCTTCATTCCACTCCAGCTTAATCCAGGGCGGATTGCCCAGCACCAGGTCAAAGCCGCCACGTTCGTGGAAGATATCGGCAAATTCCAATTCCCAGTGATGAAAATGGAACTTGGCGGCCAGATCGCGGACAATCGTGAGCCGCGGCAGCTTTTCACACAAGTTGTCCACGTCCACGCTGCCCAGGTCTTCCACCACGAGCGGCAAGCGCGTCTGCGTGGGCAGTTCCAGGCCGGGCAGGCGCATGGTTTCCACTTTCGAGGGGGGCAGGACAAAGGTGGTGCCTTCCAGCACCAGGGACAGCTCGCAGAGCCATTCTTCACGGCTGGGCAGGAGATCAGCCTGTTCCAAGGGCCAGAACCAGAGGGCGCACCAGTAGTCCATGACGAGCTTCAGGCGGCGGTAGGGCGTGGATTTGGCCAGGCCCTCGGAATACTGTTCCAGGCGGAGAATGCGATCTTTTTGTTGCACGCTGGTGCGGTTGCGTGATTCCACTGTCGGCTGTCCCCAGACGTGCAGGGGGTCTGCCGTGCGTCGGCGCAATTCCGCCTGCTTCTGGCGATGGGCGCGCCACAATTTGTCCACCTGGGCCGAGAGCTTGCGCAGCTTTGTCACTTCTTCCTTCAGGAAGGGCGCACAAAAGGCGCGTTTCCAGCGTTTGACGTTTCCCACGGCCTGGGGCAGCAGGCCCCGGATGACTTTGTCCTCATAGCTGGCCATGTCCTTGTCGGGCAGGAGAAAGTGATAGACTTCGTCCTTCTGGCGTGGTGCGCTGGATGTCACGCGGCGCGGGGCTTTGAGACACCAGGGGGCATTTTTTCGGGACAGCAAGTCCACGGGCCAGACCTGGCGCCGTGCGCCCACCAGGGAGTTGCCACAGCAGAGCTGATTGCCGAACCAGGGAACGACGCCGTCAGCCGAGATGGTATTGAGCCAGAGGCTCACCTCGGCCAGTTCCACGGCCACGGGGTTGAGGTCCACGCCAAAGACATTGTTGTCCGCCAGGTACATTTTGACGTGCTGTTTTTCCTCCTCATATTGGTCAGCGGGAATATGTTTGTCGAGTTCCTGCTGCTTGCGTTCCAAGTATGCCTGGGCGAGCTGGTTGACGGCCTCATTGAGGAAGGCGGCGGAACCCATGGCCGGCTCGCAGACCGTGATCTTCAGGATGTCGTCCGCCGTCTTGCCCTGCAGCAATTCCTTGAGGGCGTATTTGACAAGGCAACCCGTGAGGGCTTCCGGGGTGTAGTAGGAAGCCGACGTTTCCCTGTCACGACCGGCCATGCGATAGATAAAACTGCCCTTGGGATAGATCTTGGTACGTGCGTAGCCGTCCGGGCCTTTCTCGGTGACGAAAAAGACCTTGCTCTTCTGCATACTCTGGAATCTCTGTTCAATCCTCTGCATGTCTTTGGTCGGCACAAAATAGGCCGTCTGCAATTCGTCGGCAGCTTCGTCGGCCTTGATTTCGCAGAGATCGTCTTCGGCAAAGAAGCCACGGTAGGAGAGCAGGGCCTCATACACGGCCCCCAGTTGGTTGATGCCCAATTGGGCATAGGAAATGCGTCGGCGTCGCCCGTGCCCTGGGCGCGTCAGGGACAGGCATTGGATGACGCGCTGCAGAACCACGTTGCGCAGTTTGGCCCGGTGCAGCAGTTCCGTGTGCTGGGGGTCGAAAAGGTGGGACTTGAGGGGGGCAATGTCGAATTCGTAGCGCCGTTTCACAAGGCTGTGGGAATCGTCATGACCGTTGTGGCCCTGCCAGATCATGGCAAAAAGCAGTTCCAGGCTCTGCTGGAGGAAGGTTCCGTCGCGGGATTCGTCATCGGTCAGCTGCAGCAGCTCCAGACTGCGCAGGGATTCCAGGCTGTAGCCTTGCAGATAGGTTTCGCTCTTGCAGGGCACATAGTTCAGTTCGGGCCTGGCCTCCATGAACAGGAGGAAGAGCAGGCGGTACATGTAGCGCAGGCATTGCAGGGAGAGTTCTTTCGGAGACAGGGCGCCGTCGAAGACCTTTTCCCGTACATCCTCGCGCAGGGAACGCACGACCTCGTTGCCGAGCAGTTCAATGCTTTCGCGCAGGGCGTATTTCAAGTCTTCGGACACGCCGGCGGCATGGCGGCGGGAATTTTCTTCCAGGCTGTCGAGCAGGGAAAGGCCATCCTGCGGGCAGAGGCTGTCGCGATGGGCAAAGGCCGCCACTGCGGCCAGCGTACTTTCTTCGCGTCGTGCAAAAAGGGTGTCGAAATCAAAGCGCAAGCAGCGCCGAGAAGGCCATTTTTCTCGGTCAATGAGGACGAGTTGGCTTGTGGAAAACAAAAGTACATAGCGCGGCGGTTCCCTGGAGGCGAAAATATGGCGGTTGAGGACGTATTCCGCCGTGGGACGTTCCCGATCCTCGGGGGGATCGGCGTCCGTGCTGTCGTCTGGCAGTGCCGTCTTGTCTTCCGGTGAGTCGGCGCAAGGGAAGTCGGGGGGCGCAGATGCCGTGTTGTCCGTTGCACTGGCCATGAGGGACGCGCTGTCCGCTGTGGAATGCAGAACCAGGGGCAGTTGCAGGGGGTCTTGCGTGGACTTGTCCGCGTACGTCAGCACGGCCCAGAGTTCGGGCGCACCGCTGCTGCGGCAGATTTCCGCTTTGATTTCTAGCCAGAGGCCGCCGAACACTTCGCGCAGTTCGCCCGTCGGGCAGGGTTCATAGCCCAGGGCGCGCAGCACGCCCAACCAGAGCGGCGCTACGTCTTCTTGGGATGTGGAACGGCGCTTTCGACGCAGCCAGTCCCTGCCATAGGCGGCGAGCTGCTCGGGGGGCGTGGAGATGTGCTGTTTTTGCTTGCGGTCACGCCAGCGGGCAAAAATGGTCGTGAGATCCCGTTCCAGAAGGGCCGAGATGTAGTAGGAGGAGAAAAATTCGTTTTGGTTGTCGATGCCGTTCAGTTCCGAAGCCATGCCGTACTCTCCGGGTTATGCGCTGGCCGCAAACACGGCGGCAATGCGGATCTGGGGGCTGTCTTCCACTTTCAGCGTTGAGCTGATCCATTGCTGGTGTTCGTCAAAAACCCGTCTGGTAGTACGTTCCCTGCGTGCGCGGCGGGCCTTGGCCTGCGGGCTTTCCGTGCCCATGTCTAGCTGTTCCAGATGTTTGGCCTGCAGGGCTTGCAGGCGCTGGCTTTGCTCATTGAGGCGGAGTTGCAGGTGCGTTAGGAGGCGCTCACGCTCCCCGCGCATGTGCCCTATGGCCAGCTCCACGACTTCGGGCAGAAGCCCTGCCAGGGCTTGCAGGTCAAGGGCCGCGCCGCTGTTGACAAGCCGTGCGTCGGCTTGCAGACCTGCCAGGCTGAGGGATTCTTCCAGCGTGAGTATGGCGGAAAAGCTGCCATGACGAAAGTGGCAGCCAAACCAGCGTTCCAGCACGGTCTGACCCTTGAGGTTGGGAATCTGGCCATGCACAAGGAAGATGGCCGAACCCGCAGGCAAGGTGGCAAGCGCCAGGGCCGGAGCCTCATTGCGCCGGAAGCTGGCCGTCACCTTGTCCGTCAGCCAGCGCAGGGCCGGATGCAGCTCCCAGAGGTACTGCACCTGGGGCCAGGCGTTTTCCTCCTTGTGGCAGGCGGCGATTTCCCGCTGGACAACCGCCTTGTCGGCACTGAGGCGCAGGCAGTCTGCCTGCCGGATTTCGCGGGGAAAATACTGGAAACGGTAGCGCAGTTCCGCGCACCAGGGGGCCTGGCCATTCCAGCGCAGTTCCATGGCGCGCTCGTCTTCGCGCAGCAGAATGCCGTCGAGTTCAAGGCTGTGCAGGGCGTCCCTGGCAAAGGCGAAATCGTCTTCGTAGAGCGTGGGCATGGCCGCAGTGCGCACCTGCGCCGTTTGGGTCTCGTCGTTGCCGTTCATGATGTTTGCGAGAAGCAGCTCCATGTTGGTTTCGTCCGAGGCGCACACGTCCATGTCAGCTTCTAGCTGTTCCGCAGAACCGTTTTCCATGGCTCGGGAGACAATCTCCTCTTCGCGCTCCGCGTCGTAGACCCCCAGAAATGCCGAGGGATCGCCGATGTTGGCAGCCACGGCATTGTCCTTGCGGATGAGCAGCTCGAGAATGCGCAGGTCGCCCCTGATCTCCTCATTGCGGCTCTGGGTAAGCAGGTAGCCAATGTGCGGTGTGCGCGTCTGCCCGTAGCGGTCAATGCGGCCATTGCGCTGCTGAAAGGCCATCAGCGACCAGGGCACGTCAAAATGGAGCATCTTGTTGCAGAGGTAGTGCAGATTGATGCCTTCTGAGGCCACGTCCGTGGCCAGGAGTAGGCGCAGCGGGGACGATTCCTTGCCAAAGGCATCCACAACTTTCTGCTGCTCGCTGTCGGGATCCTCACCGCGCAGCTTCGCCCATTGCCCGTTCTTGAGATGCAGGTCTCGCGGAAGATGTTCCTGGAGAAATTTCAACGTTTCGATGCGTTCGGTAAAAATAATCAGCCGGTCGTTCTTTTCCCTGCCCGTGAAAAAGAAGGGGGATGTCGGGTCGCGCAGGATGGCGAGCAGCCTTTGATACTTGGAGAATGCCTGGGCGTCCAGGCTCTCCAGCGCGGCCTGCAGGGCCTGCAGATGGGCCACGTCCTGCGCAGCCTCGGCCCCCAGCTTGCGCAGGCTGTTGCGTACCGTTTGCAGGCAGGCCGCTGGTGATGAGAAGAGAGCCTTTTCCAGCAGGGTGCGGAACAGGTGGCCCGTGCCCCTGTGGGCGTCCAACTGCGGAAAGGTGGCCTGGGTCAGCACGCGGAAGACTTCCTCCTCTTGCTCCGAGGCCGGGATGCGGATTTCGTGGATTTCTCGCTCACGGAAGGCCGCGTCCACTTGGGTTTTGACGTCTTTTTTAAAGCGGCGGATGAAGATTCCCTTGATGTCTTTGCGGTCGTAGTGATCCCTGTTGGCAATGGCCGTGGGATCCAGCATGTTCATGAGGGAGGCGAAGGAGCGTGGGGAACCGTCGTGGGGCGTGGCGGAGAGCAGGATCAAGCTGTCGGAGCGCGAGGCCAGCAGGTCGGCAAGCTGGGAGCGTAGGGAGCCGTGGGCACTGCGTTCCGCCACATTGTGGGCCTCGTCGATGACAATGACATCCCACCAAGCGTTTTCCAGAAAAGTGCGGTAGAGACCGTTATTCTTGAGGGTGTCGATGGAGATGATGCTCTTGTCGTAATAGTAGAAGGGGTTGTGCTGCTCTGGAATGCGTTCCTGTACGCGCTGTATGCCCTGGGAATCCAGCCGCGTCAGGGGGATGGAAAAGCGGCCCCAGAGTTCCTTCTGGAACTGGGTCATCATGCTCTTAACGGTGACCACGAGAATCCGGCGGCCCCGACCGCGCCGCACAAGCTCGGCCAGCAAGATGCCGCATTCCAGGGTTTTGCCCAGACCCACGGCATCGGCAATGAGAATGCGCTGCCGGATCTGCTGCAGGGCCAGGGCGGCGGGGTCGAGCTGATAGGGCACGGAATCCATGGCCGCCTTGTGCCCGCAGTAAAGGCGTTCGTCCGTGGGCACGGTGGCGCGCAAGAGACCTTCCAGAAAGAGGATGGAGCGCTGAAAATGGGGGGAATTGTCCAGGGCCAGAGCGGTTTTGGCCGGATCGAGAATTTCGATGGATTGTTCAAGGCTTGTCAGAAAACGCGCTTCCTTGTCGCGGACGATTTCCGACAGGCCGGTGCAAAACAGAAGATGCCCGTTGTTCTGGGTGCGCTCCACGCGGCGAACAAGCCATTGCGCGTCGCGGACGACAATGCGTGCGCCTGGCGCTGGAATCTCCATGCAACCTCCCGGCAGGCAACAAGTGCAGTGTTCGGGCAGAAACCGCCATCCTAGGGTAGCGGAGAACTTTGGGCATGACGAAGGTATTCTTCATGGCGCTGGAACGCAAGCAAGTTCTGGCGGGATGGATTCCCGTATGCGTCTGGCAAGGTCTCTGAAGGCATTGCGGGAAATATCGCACAGCAGACTTACAGAATCAAAATTTTGGTACCATCCATGCATCCGACTTCAGGTATCCTGCTTCTTGCCATAGCGTGGGGACTCCTGTCATGCTGGCCGGGGTCAGGGCAAGGGCGCGTAGGTTGCCGCGCATGGTTTCTTCATCCGCGCCCTTGGCCAGGGCGACATTCACCAGGCGCATGGCCAGCGGCATGATGGCCTTTGCATTGGGAATGCCCAGGGCGTTCAAATCTTTGGATGAGAGCAAGACTTACTCCTTTGCTGGAGGAACGGTAATGCGTGCTGCCTTGCCTTGGAGCTGTTCCAGGCGAACGCGCTTGCCAGTGAAGAGTTCCAGCACTTTGCAACAGGTTGCGGCATGGCTGCTCAGGCGTTGGGCGACAAAACTCCCCCCACCTGCCAGGGCCAGGGGTACCAGGAGTTGGTCGGCGAGATGAATTTCCGCATCTGTGCCGGAGCGCAAAAATTCCAAGGCTCTCCGGCACGCCTGCCCGGCCACATTCTCAGCCTTGCGTCCACGCCAGCCACATTCGCCGAAGACGGTGATCTGCTCGCCGTGATGCAGGGTGAGGATGACCATGTTGCCTGTGCCTTCTGCGGGGAGGCAGTCTTCCACGCAGGCAGTGCTTCCGTTCAGCCAAAGGACGGCATTGCGTGTGAGGTTCAGGGCTTCCCCGGCATCTTGCAGGAGAACGCCTGTCTCTCGTTCCAGAATTTCCCCAGGGAGATTGTGGCCGTAAATGACGGCCTGAGCTTGCCGAAATGGGCTTGCGCTAGGCGGTGCGAAATCTTTGGGCCGTGTGCCCGGGGCAATGTCCAGATGGACACAACCGCCGCCCACGTTCATGTAGCCAATGCGCTCCATGCGCACCTTCAGGCTTGGCCCCAGACGCTCCAGCCAGGGGGCGAGCGTCTGACTGAGGAATTCGAAGGGCGGCGCATAGGGCACATGTGTCCCGCCGGAAATACTGAGCTGGGAGGGCGCGTCGGCAAAGAGAAGCGGCGGCAGCAGGGCCTGGCACACCAGGGTGACGCTGCCGCCGGTGCCAATGGCAATATGGTAGGAACCAGGCTTGAGGGGGCCGGGGGCGAATGTCAGGTCTGTTGCATTCAGGGCATCGCCTTCCACCGTGGCGGAACACAGTTCCTGCGCTGCGCGCACACAGGTCAGGTGCTGTCGTTTGAGGCCAGGCCGTGAACGTCGGGAACGTATGTTCTGCATGCGGAAGGGCAGGCCCAAGGCCATGGAAAGTGCCAGTGCCGTACGCAAAATCTGTCCGCCGCCTTCGCCTATGCTGCCATCGATGGTAATCATGTCGCCCATACGTTCTCCTGCCCTGGCCCCGCAGGCCATCTCCTCGCCTGCGGGGCAACTACATTCCGGGAAAGGCGCGCCGACCCTTCCCGTGCCCTGGTGACCGTGGCTCGGTGTCCTTTGCCCGAACCAGGCCTAAGGGCTATCACAGGGATAGCAGAGTTTGTGCCAAAAGAAATGAATTTTTAACATATGGAAAAAATTGATAAAAATTTTTTGCCGTCCATGAGCACCCAGTTTTACTTTATCTTTATCTATAAACAATATAGATAAAGATACGGGGGGGATAATGCAGAGAAAGACTGTTGTTATTGGCTTTCTGGGGACGACGCTGGATCAACATGGCGGCTTTGGCCCCAAACGCTGGGATGTCTGGCGGCCCACGGTGGCCATTGGACAGCAGCCGGATATTCTCGTGGACAGATTTGAGCTGCTGCACGGTTCCGGTTTTCAAAAGCTGGCCCAGACCATCTGTAAGGATTTTGCCCAGGTTTCTCCGGAGACGGAGTTGCGTCGGCATATCTTTGATTTGAGCGACCCTTGGGACTTTGAAGAAGTCTATGCCGCGCTCTATGACTTTGCGGAAAATTATCCTTTCGACACGGACAGGGAAGACTACCTCGTCCACATCAGCACCGGCACGCATGTCCTGCAGATTTGTCTTTTCCTGTTGACCGAATCTCGGCACATTCCCGCACGACTGCTGCAAACGGGCGTTGAACCCAGAGCCAGAGACATGAACCCGGTTGGAATATACAGCATCATTGATTTGGATCTGTCGCGCTACGACAAACTGGCAGAACGCTTTCAGCACAAGGCCAGCACAGGTGCCTCGCTGTTGAAGTCGGGGATAGAAACCCGCAACGCGGCTTTCAACGCCATGATTGCGCAGTTGGAACGCGTGAGTGCGGATTCTACGGAACCCATTTTGCTCACCGGACCCACCGGAGCCGGAAAATCTCGGCTGGCGCAGCTGATTTATGATTTGCGCAAACAGCGCAGGCTTGTGCAGGGGCAGTTCGTCACCGTCAACTGCGCCACGTTGCGTGGCGACGCGGCCATGTCGACCTTGTTCGGGCATCGCAAGGGGGCCTTTACCGGCGCCATCCAGGACAGAATAGGCTTGTTGCGCCAGGCAGATGGGGGTGTGCTTTTCCTGGACGAAATCGGCGAGCTGGGGCTGGATGAGCAAGCCATGCTTTTGCGTGCTATTGAGGAGAAGCGCTTTTATCCTCTGGGAGCGGATACGGAGAATTCCAGTAATTTTCAACTCATATGCGGGACAAACCGTGAACTGGAAAAACAGGTGGCCCTGGGGCGTTTCCGCGAGGATTTGCTCGCCCGCATCAATCTGTGGACATTTCATCTGCCCGGGCTTGTGGAGCGTCCAGAGGACATTGAGCCAAATCTGGACTATGAGCTGGAACAGGTGGCTGTAAGAACAGGGCGGCGCATTCGCTTCAACAAGGAAGCGCGGGAACTCTTCCTGTCTTTGGCCACGGGTGCGGATGCCCGCTGGCGGGGCAACTTCCGCGATCTGTCGGCGGCTGTCATGCGCCTTGGCGTCCTGGCCGGAGGGGGCAGGGTGGATGCCGCCCTGGCGCGGGCTGAATGGGCACGCCTCACGGCTGGCTGGCGAAAATTCACCGACAAGGCGCCGGAACAAACAAGCGATATGGCCCTGCTTCAGGCCGTCATGGGCCAGGCCGCCCTGTCCCTAGATCTTTTTGACGTGCCGCAGCTAGCGCACGTCATCCGCTGCTGCCGCGAATCCCGAACGCTCTCCGAGGCCGGGCGTCGGCTTTTTGCCCAGTCGAGGAAGAACAAGGCACGTCCCAATGACGCCGACAGGCTGCGCAAATACCTTGCTCGTTTCGGCTTGTCCTGGGAATGTGTCCAGGGGTAGAGGCTCTCAGTGCCGCAGGGCCTTGCGCTCTGTTTGCACGGAATACGCGTCTGCATCTTCCCCGGATGAGGTCGGGCCGTCGCCCCAGGTAACGCGGATTTCCCCATCACGCCCCGTATAGAGGAGAGGAATGTTGGCTGCGGCGAGCCACGAGCGCAGAGCTTTTGACGGGAAGCCATAGCGGTTGCCAAACCCGCAGGACGCGATGACCAGGCTTGGCCGCACAGCCTTGTAAAAAGCCTTGAGAAAACCAGTGCGCGAACCGTGGTGCGGCGCGATAAGCACATCTGCTTGGAGCGTATCGCCATTTTTGAGCAGGCGTTGCAAGACAGGCCGTTCGGCGTCCCCGGTGAAGAGGATGAGTCCATGTCCATTCAGGACGAGCCTGGCGACGATGGAAGCATTATTGCCCTGCCAATGGTCATCTTCTCCGGCTGGCGGATGGAGAATTTCCAGGCGCAGGCCAGGTGTCGTCGTCAAGAGCGTGTCGCCGCGCCGAAGCGGGCGTGCGCCATGCAGTTGGCGCATTCTGGCCCATTGCCTGCCTTTTTCGCCCTGACCGTCATGGCCATTGTCCAGCACATGGGCCACCTGGAAATGCCGCAGCACATGGAGCAGCCCGCCCATGTGATCCAGATCGGGATGGCTGTTCAGCACGGCAGAAAGACGTGGGGCATCGTTGCGGGTCATGGCCGGAGCAGTCAGCATGCGGCCAACGTCGAATCGCGGCGAGGCGCTGCCGCCGCCGTCAAGGAGAAGTCGCGTGTGATCCGGCAGGCGCAAGGCAATGGCCTGGCTTTGGCCCACATCCAGGACATCCAGGCACAGCGCGTTGGAAAAACGGTCAATGGTACGCAGAACTGGCCCGGTGCAGAGCAGCAGGATTCCGACCAGAAGCAGACGGCGTGCAGCCGAGGGGGCAGAGCTTCTTCCGGCCCGTGCGGCCAGAGCCAGGAGCAGCGCGGCAAAGGCCGGCAGCGCTGTCCAGTGCGGTCGCAACAGGGCAGGGTTTTGCAACCAGCCCATGTGGGCCAGCCAGGACAGGCCGTCCACCAGCCATTGGCAAGGCAGGGCAGAGAGTTCCAGCACAAGCCTGGCCGCTAGGTCGAGGCCAAGGGCTGCGCAGAGTAGGCCCAGGGCGGCCAGGGGCAGTACCACGGTACCGACCACAGGGAGCCAGAGGACGTTCAGCGCAAACCAGTGTCCCATGTTGCCAAAGAGCAGCAGGCTCAAGGGCAAGAGGGCGATTTGGATGAGCAGGGATGTGTACAGGATGCGCCCAAGCGTCCGCAACAACCAGTGGCCTGGTTGCCTGCCGTCGCTTTTGTCCGATAAACGTGTGCGCCGCCAAAGCCAGGGGGCGGCAAGGCCAATGGCGGCCACGCACAGGGCGGAAAGCTGCAAACCAGTATCCAGCACACTGAGTGGGCTTATGAGGACAATGCCAAGGAGGGCGAGGCAGAGGACGTCTGACAGCGTGTGTGGCCTGCCCAGGAGCGTAAGCAGCGTCAGGGCTGCCAGCATGGTGGCGGCGCGGATCAGGGATATGGGGGCATTGCCCAGCCAAAGGTAGAGCATGGCTGCGGGGAGGCTGGCCATAAGGATGCAGGCGAAGCGCGGGCGTCTGAGGTACAAGCTCGGCTGCATGCGTGCAAGCGAGAGGATGCAGAGCAAGCCGATCATTCCGGCTACGGCCAGATGCTGTCCCGAGAGGGCCAGGCTGTGTGCCAGTGTTGCGGTGGAAAAATTGTCCAGGGTTGACTGCTTGAGATATCGGCGATCGCCAAAAAGCAATGCCAGCACTATGGCCTTGCCCTGCGTCAGTTCAGTGCTTGGCGGGGCAACATCTTTTTCATTGTCCTGGCCGTTGAGCGCAGCCTGTGTTGTTTCAGGCAGCATGATGTGCAATAGGCGGCGGCGCAGTGTTTCACGCCAGCGCGCAGCCAGCGTGCCCGTGCCGCTTATGATGGGATGGTCCCCCTTGCTCCAGATTCGCCAGCGTATGCCCTGCGCTGCCTGCTTGAGTTCCCAGTTGGGCAGGGCTGCATTGGCAAAGCCACCGACAGGCAGCAGTCGGCGGGCAAGACAGACGCTTTGTCCCGGCAAAGGCGCATCGGCTGTCGGTGTGTCCCATGTCCATTGGATAAGGCCAGGAAGGGGTTTGCTTGGGGAAGCCATGTACTGCACACTGGCATTGTCCAGCAGAATGCGCAGGCGGTTGTCTGGCAGGCCTTGGGTGTCGCGCACCACGGCGCACAGGCCGAGGGGGGTGCTTATGTCAGACGCGGCCATGTCGGGGAGAGATGTGCGCCCTGGCGCACCGTAGAGTTGCCATTGCGCCGTCAGCAGGGCGGCCACAAAGCAGAACAAGGCGAAAAAAAGGCGCTGGCAATGCCAAAGTCGGTCATCAACGCCAATGAT
>JAFTCE010000059.1 GCA_017454855.1 Desulfovibrio sp. | reverse complement strand
GAAAAAACATTTGTCGGGCAAGGCACATATCCCCATCCGTGCCTCCCCGCAAGAACAGAACAACTTTCACGATACGGAGAAGAACATGAGCGGACTTTCAGCCAGTATGTGGACAAGCGTTTCCGGCTTAGTGACGCACGGTAATAAGATGAATGTCGTAGGCAACAATCTTGCCAACGTGAGTACCTTAGGCTTCAAGGCCCAGCGTGCAGATTTTTGCGATTACCTCTATGTGGGCGCAAGTACCTATACCGGAGGTACGCAGATTGGCCAAGGCGTGGCCACTATGACTCTTATTGGAGATTTTTCTCAGGGATCGCTCGAATCCACCAATTCCGTCACCGACATTGCCATTGACGGCAATGGTTTCTTCAGGGTCTGCGACCCCAAGAGCGGCAATAAGTTTTACACCCGCGCCGGCGATTTTTACTTCAATGCCGACCGAGAGCTGCAAAATCCCGACGGTCTGCTGCTGCAGGGTTGGAAGGTGAACAACCACAAGTCCATTTCCTTTAATGACGGCTCTACCGCCGTAGGTTCGAGCAATCCCAGCAAGTCGTCCTTCGTGGGCTATGGCACTCCTGGAGACATTGTCCTGGATAGCTGGAACGTCCCCCCGCAACAGACAACCAATGTCACCGTAACCATGGGGCTGACCAACGACGACAACAGTGACAGATGTTCCAGTACCACAAATCCCATGACGGCGCTTTTCAACCAGTGGGACGGCACCAACGATCCGCCCATGCCTGATTCGGCCTATGCAGCGCAATCCAGCATCAATGTCTATGACCAGGGCGGCAATGCACATGAACTCACCGTCTACTATGACAAGGTCAACAGCAGTAAGACAGACAGCACCGGCGCAACCACATATAAGATAGAAGGTTTGCCCGCTGGCTACACCGTCTACGAATATGTGGTCACCATGCCGCCAGCCGACGACAAGCGCTCCTATGGTGGTACCTACGATGCCAGTACCGGCATCCTGAGCGGCGAAACCAAGTTCAGTGACACCAAGATGGCGGGCATGCTCATGACCGGACATCTCATCTTCAATGCCAGTGGCGAGCTTGTCAATCAGACAGGGTACACCTATGGGGCGCAACAAGAACTGGCTGACAATGCACGTTCAGAACTTGATCCTACCGCCCTGGAATCGTGGCAGCCTACCAAGTTTTCCAACAACGGTCTTCCAACATTCACCCCCAATTTTGAAGGGTTTCACCTGGCCAACAGCGTCAGTGAAGCAGAAGCCGACGAGCATATTATAGAGCTGGATTTTGGCGTCAGGAATGTAAACACGGATTGGAGCGCGGAAGGCGGCAGCCTGGCCGATCTGTCCATTGCAGAAGAGAGCGAAGAGCCTTCTGTACAGTACTCTAGTTTGCGTTTAATGAAGGAACCATCAGTCCAAGAATACGCCTCTGCGGCCAATGCCGTCTCCCCCACCGTGCAGGACGCCAATCAGGACGGCTTTCCCTCAGGCATACTCAACAACGTGAACATCACTGATAACGGCATCGTTTATGGCATGTACTCTAACGGCGAATCCTTGCCCTTGTACCAAATAGCCATGTATGACTTCAAGTGCGAACAAGGACTCTATCGTCAGGGCGGCAACCTCTTCTCAGCCACCATGGAATCTGGCGACCCCAGAGAAGACGTACCCGGAGAAAACGGCTTTGGATCGACCAAGGCATATAACATTGAACAATCCAACGTGGACATGGCCAAGGAATTTGTACATATGATCAGCACACAACGCGGCTTTCAAGCCAACTCCAAGGCCATTACCACCACGGATACCATGATGGAAACCGTCATCGGCATGAAGAGATAAGCGAGTAGATGGAAGATCGGGGGCCACATGCCCCCGGCAGCGTTGGGGATAGCGCTGCACAGTCTTTTCCGTATCAGATGGCGCGCCAGTCTTGAGGCTGGCGCGCCATTCGTTGTCCTAAAAGGCAAAACGAGGCAAGGGAAAAGCCGCCGTCTTCTCCTGGCATGCGGTGAAGACGACGGCTGTTTTTATTTGTTACAGTTTTTTACACAGCGGCCAGCTTGGCAGCACGCCATACCTGAGCGACAGCTGCCGTTTTTTGCGTAGTGGTGGGCGAAGCCGCTTTCACATAACTACTAAAGGCATTCAAAGCACCGGAGTTATACACAATATTGTGTGTTTCATTGCTCCAGCCCTGGACAGTCAATGTAGCGCCATTCGTGAATGTGAAGGTTCTGGTGTCACCGCTTGTTTTGGCCTTCACCTGACTTGAGGACAGGTCATTGAACAGGATTGTCATGGTGCCGTTTGTGGCCTTGATGACGTCGTTGACCTTGTTTGTGGGAGCGCCCGTATAGATGAGTACATCCCGACCATCCTTCCCCGTAAAGGTATTTGTCTTGCCTGCTGCCCCCTGGCCGCCAAGGAAAACGTCACAATTATTCGTGCCTGTGGTCTTGAGGACATTCCCCAGCACCGGGGTCAGCACAAGAGCGTTGCGCGTCGCGCCACTTTGCTTGAAGCTGATGACCCCATACTTGACGCCATGCATGGATTTCGTTGTGTCATTGAGCGTGGGGGCAACAGATGTGGGCGAACTGCCGTTTACAAGATTGATCGTAAAGGCCGTTTTGTCCGCCAAAAGGAGATTGTTCGTAAGTGTGTATGTCCCCAGAGTTTGGCCCTTTTTGACCGTGACGGCGTATTTTCCCTTTTGCGTCTGGCTTGTCTTGAGTGACAGCAGGGGCTTGCTGTTATTGGCGCTGACAGATCGGATGTCAAATGTGGTCGTCGTGTTGGCATCGGTGACGAGCTTTTTGAGTACAGAACTTCCCTTCCCTACTGTCAGATTCGCACCGCTGGCCGTGAGGGTCAGCGAGGACATTGATGCGGAGCTGACTTGCAGCGTGGCCCCCTTGGCCAGAGTGGCGTTGCCGCTCACGGTGCCCGCACTGACCACGTTCGAGCCTTTAAGGATGCCTCCTGCGGAAATTGTTACGGAAGCACTCAGAGGAACGGTGATGGACGACGCAGTACCGCCTTTCTGGATATCAAGTTGATCGCCAGCCATAACGGAAAGTCCTCTCACGGTACCTCCGTTGGAGACCGTCACGCCGGTGACCTGGGCGTTCTTGTTGACGATGAGTACGCCGCCGCTGGAGACAAGGATGTCATTGGCCATACCGCCACTGGAAATCAGCGCGGATCCGCGTCGCAGCACAATGCCTTCCGCAGAGCCTCCGCTCTTGACATGCTGCCTGCCGCCCTGGCTTGCGGTTGTTTCCTGCGCCAGGGCACCGGAACTGACGATCTGTACACCGCCGCTGAGAATCGTGCCGCTGGCGATGCCCTCGCTATCCCAAAAGAAACCACGGCGGACGACCTGGGAGCCGCCGGAACGGATTCTGGCATTGGCCGCATATCCGCCGGAAACAATATCCTGCACGCCGCCGCTGCTGACAATGGTGTCGCTGGCGATGCCGCCTTCGCTGACGATTTGATACGCTTTGGCCGTAGCTGTCGAGCCGCTGATCCGAACCTGGGTGCGGTAGGCCACGGCTCCCGATTCCACGATTTGCGAACCGCCAGCATCAATCCTCGTATCCAGAGCTGAACCGGTCGCATTGGTGAGGACGTTCTGGCTTCCGCCGGAGGCAATCAGGCAATTGCTGGCAACGCCAGCGCTCAGCACCTCTTGCCATCCTTTGACGGTAATGGCATTGGCCATCCCGCCGTTCACCAATTGAAAACCTTCCACATTCACCGTACCTTTCTGGGCAAGGGCTCCGGCATTCACGATCTGGGAGCCGCCGCCGCTCACGATGGATGCCATGGCACTGCCACCTGAGTTCACTACCTGGCTGCCGCCCGTGCGGATGTGGGTTTTTGATGCGACCCCACTGGCCAAAACTGTTTCCAAACCGCCTCTGCTCACGATCGTGCTGACGGTTTTGCCGTTGGCCAAAATATTTTGCAGGCCACCGCTGCGTATGGTGGTTTTTGTTGCATAGCCACCGGAGCTGACTAGCTGCGAGCCTCCCCTGCTGACATAGGCCAAAATGGCGCTGCCGCCATCGAGGACATGCGCCACACCGCCGCTGCTGATATAGGTCTGACTGGCTTTGCCCAATGACGTGATACTCTGAACGCCTCTGCTCCCGAGATAGGTATTGCTCGCTACGCCGGAGCTGGAAGTATTGGTCGCGCTGTCGTAATATCCGGATATGTTCTGTGCGCCGTTGACGACGCGCGTATTTCTGGCAATACCCCCGCCGTACTGGGCAGCGTATATTTCCTGAGTGCCTCCATTGACGTAGGTTTGGTCTGCGATACCGCCCGGATTGATGTACTGCACGCCTCGGGAGTTGACGATGGTATTGTACGCGGTTCCGGAAAAGATACGCTGATGCCCTCCCGAATCAATAACGGTAGAGTAAACCACACCCCCAGAATCCACATACTGGGCAGCACTGATGCCAATCGTGGTACTTACGGCTTTACCACCCGAAGAAACCCTTTGAAACGCCTCCTGATGCGACGCGCCCGACATGATTGTTTCGCTTGCCAGGCCGCCCTTGGAGACATACTGATAGCCCGCTAGTATCGTTGTAGAGTGAGCAATGCCACCGGCGAGGACATTCTGCACATCCCCGGTTGACTCAAGTGTTTCACTAACCACATATGTAGTGACATCTTTTGTATACGACATTTACTCTTCCCTCCTTTAATGAATTTACGCTTTATATTTCTTGCATAATCTATACCTTATCATACTGTCAAAAACGTTTCGCCTGTGTACTCGGTCTTTGCAAGCTGCGCAGGATATTTCTCCGTGATACCAAGGCTGGCCCCGACGTGCGTGGGCTACCGCCAGGCATCGAAGGAAACTCACTTTCCCCTATCGGTAAACAAGATCAGGGCCACCATCTTGAGGTCTGCTTGGCCCGTATTGATCATGCCATGCCCCTCCCCATCCTGACAGACGGTGACGTCTCCGGCCTTGACGATCGACTCGACGCCGTTGTCGTTGTAAGTGCCCTCGCCCTCCAGAATGTAATAGATTTCCAGTTCGCCCTTGTGTTCGTGATAGCCAATGGCATGACCTGGCTTGAGCGTCGCGATGTTGAACAGGCGACCATTGCCAGCCAAGGCTTGGGCGTCCACAATCTTGGTGAACGTGACGTACCCCGGGCCGCCGAAAAGTTCTTTGTCAAAGACATCCAATGCATTGGTACGCGTGATCATGGCCAGTACTCCTTATGTTTTGCCTCCTCGGGCACGATTGCCCGAGGAAGGCGCTGATGCGAGAAAGAGCCTTTCCTATGCCTGACTCCGTCTGACGGTTCCAGCTCTGCGCGGTCTGCGTGCGCTGCGTTGGGTACGGCGCAGCGTCTCCTGAGGGAAGCGAGAAATCGGACGAAAGGGCACATCTTTGATGTGCAGATCCAGCTGTGGAAAGGCAACCTCGATATTGTGTTCACGAAATTCTCTTTCAATGGCCTGTCTCAGGTCTGAAGCCGTGGACACGGCCATGTCGTAGTCCCGCACCCAGAAACGGAGCAGGAAGTCTAAGGTATTATCGCCAAAATTGTTGAAGACGGCCACGGGTTGCGGATATTTGAGGATATTACCGTGGGCCTTGGCCACGGCTGTCAGGATGGCCATGACCTTGGACACATCGGTGCCGTAGGCCACGCCCACGGCAATTTCCCGCCGCACGGTACGGCTGTTGCGCGTCCAGTTGATGAGCCTGTTGGAGATAAATTCCGAATTGGGCACGATGATCAGCGCATTGTCGTACGTCTCCACCATGGTGGCGCGCACACTGATCTTGCGCACACGGCCCTGGGTGCCGCCCACTTCCACCACATCGCCCGTCTGGAGCGTGCGACTGAAGATGAGGATGAGACCGGAGAGAAAGTTGTTGACGATATTCTGCATGCCAAAGCCGATGCCCACGGAAAGACCTCCGGCCACCATGGCGAGATTGCTCAACTCCATGCCCAGTGCGCGCAGGGTGAATAAGGCGAAGCAGCACCAGGCGGCATAGGTAAAGGCCGTCTGCAGGGGCTGGATAAGCGTGGCGTCGATGGCCACGCCCTGCTGTGGCAGCCTGGCCAGAAAGCGCGTGCCCATGCTGACGGCTGTGCGCGTGACATAGAACAGCGTGATGATCAACAAGATATGCAGAATATTGAATTGCGTCTCTCCCACAGAGATGCCGCGCAGCACATAACGCTGCAGGAGGTACATGCCGCCCGGCAGTGTGCCCACCCATTGCAAGACGCCCAGGATAACCACAACCAGCACGAGTGGCGCAGCCAAGGCTATTCCCAGATGGGCAAGCACGGCATGTGCACCCTCCTTGGGCAAGTTGTCACTGAGGCGACTGACCAGGGACATGCCCCCCAGGCAAAGTTGCAGGGCCAGGGCGCAAGAGACAAAGCACAAGTAGAATACCATGCTGTAGATGTGCAGTCCAGCCAGGGTCAGCAGCAGGCAGACCCAGAGTACCAATGGTTCGCATTCCAGGATGCTCGTTTCCACATGCAGGGAACCGAGACTTTGTCGGCGGCGGCGATGCTGGCGCACGATGGAGACAATGATAACGCCAAGCCAAATGAGCAAAACGAGGACTTGGGTCAGCGGCAGATAGAGCAGGACATAGGAGCAGAGCGTGGGCTGGATGAGGGTAACAAGGGGGGATTGTTGCGCTGGCACATCCTGGTGGCTGAGTAGGCGCAAATCCCAGGCCAAGTGTATCTGGCCAATGATCAGGCAGAGATTGCCCAGGGCAAGAAAGAGGCGAAACACGTCGCCCGTAGCGGATAGGGAGCTGAGCAGCAGTGCCAAGCCCGAGCAAATCCACGGCAGACTGACGCGAAAAATATGACGCATTGTGGCGTTCATATCATCTGCAGCCAGCCGACGGTAGAGCAACATGGAGAGGATGCCCGTGACCAGCAGGCAGACGGTGCAGCGCAGCAGAGCTGTGCCCCAGTCTTTCAGGGTGACGGGGATTTCCACTGGCATACGCAGGGCCAGTCCTTGCAGGGTATAGCGCATACGCCGCACGAAATCGCTCCAGGTGTCAGGACTAAGCCAAGGAAGCGGATCCTGCATGTAGTAATTTTTCCACAGCAGGGGCAGTTGTTCCCCTATGTCGGCCTGTGCCTTTTTCAGCCGATCAACAAGTGCCAGGGAAGAAGCCAGGGCAAGATCTACGCGGGCTTGCACAGCCATAAGGCGCAGACGGGTCAGCATCAGCTTGCGGGTAAATGCCTGCATCTCCTTGCTCAGATTCTCGTCATTCATATCTTCCGGCAGGCTGTCGGCCATGTAGCCCAGGCGTTCCAGCAGGCTTTGCGCTTCCTTGCGGATGCCAAGGCCAACTTCCAGCTCCTTGCTGATATTGTGTACCGTCACCGTTATACGTCGCCTGACGGCCTCCATGGGATTGGGCCAGTCTTTGTAGGTAGTAGCCAGCACCATGAGCCTGCGTGCTTCTTCCGTGTAGGGCTTGATTTTTGCCTCCAAATTGGCATTTTCGCGGAAAAAAGCTTCGCCCATGGCCTGGACTTTGACACTGATTTCATCCAGATTGGCCGTCTGTGCGCTCCAGGCAGCCTCCCAAGTTTCATCGTTCAAGGGGGTCAGCACGTCTTCTTCATGCTGCGCGTCCGCGTTGGGGGTGGAAGAAAGGGCTGTTTGCTCCCTGGCGCCACCATTGCCGTCATTGTGTGCCGTGGTGGATCCGTCGTCCTCCTGGGCCGCAACCTGGCTTTTGGCAGCAGGCGGAGACGCCGCCAGAGTGCTGAGCGGCAGACAGACCCAGGCCGCCACAAGGAAGGTGACAAGGCAGCGAACGAAAGAACTACGCACGATGTTCTCAAGCATGCATCTTTCCCATTGACTCACTGGAAACAGCTCCGAGTGGTATTTGCGACCCAGTATACGTCAAGATTGCCCATTTGGAAAGGCATCTCTTTACACATTGCCTCTGAAACGGCATACTGCCAGCATGGAAACACCGAGGAAAAGCGCCACTAGCGGGTTCTGCGCACAATGTGCCGAATCCATCCCTGTGGCCCTGCTGCGGCAGGAAGGTCTCAGCGGCCTGCATGAGGCCGTGGGTGTCGTGCTGGACGCTGTGCGCCTGGCTGGTTCCCTGCGGCCCGGCTGCCACGTCTTGGTCAAGCCCAATCTGCTCATGGCCAAACCCCTGGCCTGCACATCCCCCCAGGTCGTTGCCGCAGCCTGTGCCTGGCTGTTGGACAATGGCCTGCGCGTCCGGGTTGCCGATGCGCCGGGCTTCGGCAGCGCGAGACATGTGGCCAAACGCGTGGGACTGGCAGAAGCGCTGCGTCCCCTGGGATTATCCGTGGAAAGCATGGGGGCTACGGTTGCCGTACCCTTGCCCCTGCTTGCCGAGCATGGCCGAAGAGTACAATTTCCCGTGGCCCGGCTTGCCCTGGAAAGCGATGTTTTGCTTTCCGTGCCGCGGGTCAAGGCACATGGCCAAATGCTGCTGACTCTGGCCGTCAAGAATTGCTTTGGCTGCGTCCCGGGACTATACAAGGCCGTGGCGCATGCCCGAGAAGGACGCAATCCCCGTCTCTTTGCCGACTGCCTGGCCGCCCTGTGGGCCGTCCTGCCTCCTGTGGCCGGTCTGGCCGACGGCATCACGGCCATGCATGTGACCGGGCCTTCCAAGGGTGAACCCTTTCCTCTTGGCCTCCTAGGAGCCAGCACCTCAGCCGTGGCCCTGGACGAGGCCATCTACACCCTGCTCGGCTTGCAGCCTGAGGCCGTGCCCCTGGGGGCGGCATTGGCACGGCGCAGAGCCTTGGGGAGCGCGGCAGCAGGAACAAAGGTTCTCTACCCCCTGCAACGGCCAGAGGACTTCAACACGGCAGACTTTCGCCTTCCGGCCCATCTTGCCCACACGTCTTTCCATCCCGCACGCTTCCTACAAAGCTGCCTGCGGCGTATGTTGGCGGCCTTGCGCCATTGATGTTCACAGCGCTGTGCAAAGATTGCTATGCAAAAACGACGTTCAAAGAGGCTGTCATGTCGAGAATATTGCCTGGTGAAACGGATTTGTATGCCATCACTGATGCGGGACTTTCGCAGGGACGTTCTCTTGAAGAAGTCGCCGGAGCCTTGCTGGCGGCCGGCATACGCATCCTTCAATACAGAGAAAAGAAACTTAAGGACGGCGCCATGCTGGAGGAATGCCGTCTGCTGCGCCGCCTGACGGCTGAGTTCAACGCCTGTTTCATTGTGGATGACCATGTGGACTTGGCCCTGCTGGCACAGGCAGACGGCGTTCATGTGGGCCAAGAAGACCTGCCCGTGCCTGACGTCCGCGCGCTTGTGGGTTCGTCCATGCTCATCGGCCTGTCCACCCATGAACCCGCGCAAGCCTTGGCCGCGCACCATGCGGGCGCGGACTATATCGGCGTGGGTCCTATCTTTGCGACTCGCACCAAGGCCGATGTGGTTGCTCCGGTGGGCCATGCCTACCTGGACTGGGTGGTGGGCAATCTGGACATACCCTTTGTGGCCATCGGCGGCATAAAAAGACACAATATTGGTACAGTGGCTCGCCACGGGGCACGCTGCTGCGCCCTGGTCAGCGAGTTCGTGGCGGCGCCGGACATTGGCGTACGCGTGGAGGAAGTGCGCCGGGCCATGCACGCGGGCCTGTGACGCGCACCGCGACAGCGCATGTTTCCGCTTCGCGCAATTTACGACGCGCCGAGGTTGAGTTTTTGCAAAAGCTGTTCCTGAAAGCGCAGCAGCGCCTGCAGGGAATCGGCCTTGAGCCGCAATGCTCCGCGTATGCCTTCCCAGCGCTCCACCGTGACGACTGTGACGCCAAGGGCAGCGGCGAAGGCAGCGGCACTCAACCCTGAAAGGCGGTGCAGGTTGCAGACGGCCATCCCTGTGGGCTTTTGGGGCTTGAGCAGCCCGCGTGGCCGTGTGCCTGGCCTGACAGGTATTGTCCCGATCGACGAAGCGCACGATTGTGGCAGGGCAGGGGCTGGCGGTTTTGTGCCTTCAACCTGGCATTTCTGCGGGCCTTCGTTGGCGCATCCAGACGCGGGCATGTCCGTGTGCGCAGCAGCGGGCGCAACTGCGCGTCCATGCATAGATGCATCCGCCGTACCATCCAGGATAAGATCGATGCCAAAAAGCGCGCCCATGTCGTCCACATGTAAGGTCGCGGCGCTTTCGTGTGCGCTCACTTCCAGTATCTGCGGCAGCAGGGCATCGGCATTGACGCAGCGCAGGGTGAAAATCTGCTCCGGGGCGTCATCCAGGCGCCGTCCGACGCCATAGAGTGTGGCAGCCACATGCTTGCACATGTTGGCGCTGTCCGGGCAGGAGCAGGAGAAACGCACTTCCTTAGGGGCCGGGAAAATGCCTTTTTCCGGATCGCAGATGACGCCCATGACCTCACGCGACAGCTTGCCCTGCAACAATTCGATGAGCGTAGCAATCTGGCCTTGGCATCTGGCGCAGACGGCCTGCCAACGCTCGGCTGCCAGCGGCGCAATGTCTATCCTGACTTGATACAGACGGCTGCCCATCACCTTTGCCTTCACCTGACCAGCGGCTATCTCCAGATGGCACAGACAACCGTGGCGCACATAGCTGCGGCCCCTGGACAGCCTGTTGGCGTAGTCGGCATAGAGTTCTAGATTCTGGCACCAGCTTTTGCCCCAGAAGGTTTTGGCCAGGGCTCCCGTAAATGCCAAGATGGGCTGCACCTGCGTGCCTTTGCCTTGCAGTTTGGCCAGCATCCTGCTGGCGCGTTTTTCCTTTTCCTCCACAGGGACATATTCAAAAAATTCGTAACTCATGCCTGCCCCGCTATATGCTCCATGTCCAGACGCAGGAGATTGTGAATTTCTTCGTCGCTCAAGGCCGTGATATTGACTTCAGCGCCACTGCCGAGGATTTCATCCGCAAGTTCTCTTTTGCTGCGGATCAAATCGTCAATTTTTTCTTCCAACGTGCCCCTGGTGATGCATTTGTGTACGAGGACATTCTTTTTTTGGCCGATGCGGTAGGCACGATCCGTTGCCTGATCTTCCACGGCCGGATTCCACCAACGGTCAAAGTGTATGACGTGACCGGCTTCGGTCAGTGTCAGTCCAGTGCCGCCAACCTTGAGCGTGAGGACGAGAAAGGGCGGCCCGTCTTCTGCCTGGAAGGCATCCACCACTGCCTGACGTTTGCCCACGGCAATGCCGCCATGCAGCGTCAAGCCCGGGGCATGGAAAATCCCAGCAAGGCATTGCGCCAGAGGATCGACAATTTCCCGAAACTGCGTGAAGACCAAGAGTTTTTCCTGACGAGCGGCCAAGGTGGTACACAATGCGGCAACGGCTTGGAATTTTCCCGATGCCTCCGCTGCAAAGTCCCCTCCCTGGGCTTGAGCAGGATGGTTACAGATTTGCTTGAGCAACATGAGGCTCTGCAAAATAAGTATGCGACGACGTCTTTTGGCTTCAGTGGAGTCATCCAGGTCTTCCAATGCCTGCTGCAGCTTGCTGGTTACGCCCAAGTAAAGCCGCGCCTGCGCCTTGGTCAACTGGCAGTACAGGGGTACTTCCGTCTTGTCGGGCAGGGAATCAATGACGGTCTTATCCGTCTTCATGCGCCGCAGAATGTAGGGCGCCGTCAGCTTGCGCAGGGGCGCAAAACGAGCAGAAGAACTCTGCATACGCTTGACGGCTGCGGCAAAAACCTTGGCCGACCCCAGCAAGCCGGGATTGAGAAAGTCAAAGAGCGCCCACAGATCGGAAAGGCCATTTTCCACGGGCGTACCCGTAAGGGCAATGCGGGCAGCGGCCTGCAATGCCCGCACGGATTTGCTTTGCCGCGTGCCCGCATTCTTGATGGCCTGGGCCTCGTCAGCAATGACGCGGCGCCAAGATCTTTTGGCCAGCCAGGACATGCCTGCCAAGCCGGCATAGCTGACCAGGACAAGATCCACGTCGTCCAAAACGCCCTCGTCGGGGTTGGCGGCCAGGGCCTTCCTGTTCTGGCCATGCAGGACGAGAAGGCGCAAGTCCGGGGCAAATTTTCGCGCTTCGGCCTGCCAGTTGCCCAGGAGTGAGGCCGGAGCAACGAGCAGGCTGGGGCCGTGGCCGCGCTCCCGCAGCAACAAGGCCAGAATCTGCATGGTCTTGCCCAGGCCCATGTCGTCGGCAAGGCAGGCGCCTAGGCCGAGCCTATCGAGAAAGGCAAGCCAGGCCACGCCGCGGGCCTGATACGGTCGCAAGGTGGCGCGCAGGCCAGGGATGCTGTCCACGGCCTCGGTGCGTGCGGCGCTCATCAGCTCCCTAAAGCCCGTGCCCGCTACAGGGGAGGACCATGTCTGCACTTCTTCATCGACGCTGGTTAGCGTATCTTCGGCCCCACAGGCATATCCGGCGAGAAGGCGCATGCCCTGCGCGAAGCCCAAATTGCCTGCCGCTGCCTGTTTTTCAACGTGTTTCCAGTGGGCCAGGGCCTGTTGCAGCTTGTCCCTGTCCAGCTCAATCCATTGCCCCTTGAAGAGGACAAGGCCGCTTTCACCTTGCTCCAACAAGCGCTGCAGCTCCTGTGTCGAACACTCTTCTTCGCCCAGAGCAACGCGAAGATCCACATCGACCAGAGACTGCGCTCCCAAGTGCGCGGATGTGCGCATGTTGAACACGGCATGAACCACGGGGTGGCGGCGCTGCCGCCACCAGTTGGGCAGCCGCACGCCTATGCCACAGGATTCCAGGGTCTCCGCGCTTTTGAGGAAGTCATGGGCCTTACGTGCCTGCCAAGGCCAAGGCTGATAAATGGAATTGTCGTCAACCATGGCCCGCACCCAGGGTAGCTGTTGTGCCGCCTTGTGCAGAGGCTCCAGGAGATGCAGGAGGGCGGGCTTATCCTTGGCCGCAGCATACTGGCGCAAAGCGTTGGACAGCGGGACATGGCGAGGTTGGCCATGTTCATTGAGTCCTATGGCGTAGGTGGCCAGAAAGGCAAAGGGACGTGCCGCATCCATCCTGTTCTCGGCAAGATGAAAAAAAATTCGTCCCACATGTTGCCATTGGGGGGCGCATTCTTGCAGGAAAGTCGCAATGCCGCCGCGTACGGACACGGCCTGGGCACACCAGGCGAGCAATTTAACCCACAGCCTTGCCAGCATCTCCAAAGACAGGTACTCGCCGCCGGGCATGGGAGGTGCAGCATCCAGCCATTGTTCAGCGGCCTCGGGAAGGGGAATGGCCGGGATGCGCCGGATCTCCTCGTCTAGGGCAATGTCCGGGGAGGCCACATGGCAGAGGGCCGTTATGCAGCTCGCGCTGACGCCATGCCAAAAGGCCCGTACCGCATCCGTTTCCCGCCTCCGTTGTGCGCCTAGCAAGAACCATTGCTCTTGCCAGTCCGTTCCCGGGCCATCCTCAAAACGCAAATAGCCCCCAGGGGAGAGTCTTATTTCTCTTTGCTGCCTCGTCGCCATGTCATGCCTCAATGTAGGCTGTTCATTGCCATCAAAAGGTCAAGCACGCCTTGCCCTTGGAGCCTGACCACAGTAAAAGTCCGTCTGAAGTGCGCTCACTTCAGGAACGGCAGTGCATCTCTCTTTCTGAAGTATTCCACACAGCCTAGAGTTTCGGGGGACTCATGGCCCTGAGCAAATTGCCGAACAGGGCATCCATGCCCTGGATGAATTCCGCGATGCGCTCGCTCATGATGCTCATGAGCAAGCCGAGAAAAAAAAAGCCGACGATGATCTTGAGTGGAAAGCCAAATTCCATGATGTGTACCTGTGGGGATGTGCGCGCCATGAGCGCCAATGTCACTTCCACCAAGAAGAGCGCCACCATGACCGGCGCCGCGATCTGCAGTGCCAGGATAAAGACTTGGGCAGACAAGGAAAGCACCTGATCCAGGACCAGGCGACCGAGAAAGAGTTCGCCAGGGGGAATCAGGGCAAAGGAACCGGCAAAGCCCTTGATCATGTATAAATGACCGTCCAGAGTCAAAAATACCAGAGACGAAACCATCCAGAGGAAGAAAGACGATGCCCCCGTCTGATTGCCAGAGAGCGGGTCGGCAAAATGGATCATGGTGAAACCCATCTGAAATCCGAGCAATTCCCCGCCGGACTGGATGCCCATGAACAGAAAATTGACGGCCATGCCCAGCACGAGCCCCATGACCAATTCCCCCAGAATCATGATGCCCACGTCAAAGGGATGCGCTGGCATGTAGGCCGCATTAAACGAGAGATACGGCCAGATGCCCAGGGTAAGTACCAAGGTGGCGGCGGCCTTGACCTGCACGGGAATGTTATTCGTGGAAAAGATGGGCAGCATGAACATGACGATGCTCACGCGCATAAGCGTGAGCAGGAGGCTGAGCATGCTGGCAGGATCATAATGAAAGATGTCCATGCGCGCAGATCATGCAAAATTTTTGCCGGAAGCGAGGAGAGCCGTGCGCTGTGTCAAAAAAATTTTTGTCGCAGTCTCGATCTCCCCCTTGGACTTGGACAACGCCTCAAACGCATACGCGATGGCGCATGCGTTTGAGAACGCAAAGTATCTCTGGCCTCGGACGTACGGGGTCATCACGCTCTGACGGTCATCCACAAGTGTGTCTATCCACAGGAGAAAACCCGTCACAGCGCTCCTAGCTCTTGCGTAAAGCCCAAATTTGCGCCCGAAGATGTGCTAGCGCTTGGCATGCCCCACAATGCCCCCGGCCAGTGCGCCCACGCCGGCACCGGCCAGGGCACCCCAGCCGGCATAGCCGCCGGCAATGGCAGCAATGCCCGCGCCGCCCAACGCGCCGATAACCGCGCCGCTGGCAACGCCTTGCTGTGTCTTGCTCATATTGGTGCAGCCCACAGGGCCGCCCAGGCAGAGGACGGCCAGCAATCCGCTCATCAGAACCTTGTTCATATGCACTTCCTTCGGCTATTTGTTGGCCGGGAGCTGCGGCGCAATGATCTCAAACCAGATGACGCCCATGACCGGACGTTCAAGGTGGTCAGGATGCGCGGCATACCAGTCATCCACGAGCTGGGCGATGGAGGAGCGCGGTGTATCCTTGAAAACGGTCATCCAGCCCTTTTCAAACGGGGACAGGTTGGAGATAGGTTTCTTGCCCGTTTTGCCGACATGTTCCTTGACCTTGTCATTGACGAAGTGTTCCACCGTGATGGCTGTCTCCACGCCGAGCAAAAAAGCCAATTTTTCCGTGAGCGTGGACTTCTGCCACAGCGTGCCGGTAAGTTGATCCACCACATTGCCGGCAGCTTCGACGTGAGTTGGGTCAGCGTCGCCAGCCTTGTCCGCAGCAGTGACAACGGTAGCGCAGAGGACAAGTACACAGCACAGGGCAAGAGGCAAAAAAGCACGTTTCATCTGCATTTCCTCGGGAATCCTTTTGAAAATGTTTTGTCGCCTACAAAGTTCAGCACGCTTGGCGAGCGACACATTGCCCACATGGTACCCCACATACGTGCAGGGGGTATGGTTCCATCCACAGGCGGCTCCAGGCTTCGCCACCGGTGGAGAGAAGCCATTCGACCTTCCCAGAAGATTATGAAGGTACGATAGGGAGGCATTGGCCGTCCGTCAAGCGCATTTTCCCCCGCTCGAAAGCTACTTGTCTGCCCTTGTCACATGACGACCGTAGATGAGGCGGAAATCATTCTTCATAGAAACGGGAATCCATCCCTGTGCTTCGCAGGCAGCACGAACTTTTTCGGCCTTTCCAGGATTGCCAAGTTCACGTTCCGTGTCATCGCAGAGGAGGGCAAAAGCCAAAGCTTTGTACTTATTGTTTGTGACCGTGTAACTAAACATACTGTAATCGCCTGACGAATTGCCAAAGGCAAGGACAGGTTGTTTGCCTATCTCACGAACGATACTCGAAACCTTGTTCATTTGTAAATTTTTCTCAATGAACTCTCCGCGCAGGATGACATCTTCTCCAGTATGCCTGTAGTCGAGTCCGTCTGTCGTTCCCTGATGCGATGCATACGCTTTCACGTCCGTTCCGATGATGTTGTCGGAGTCCACGGGAAGTGCGCCATGTGCCAAGATGCGCACTGTCTGGCGGTCGGAACCCGAAACTATGAAGAGCTTGAAGTTATTGGCAGCAAGATAGGAGAGAACTTCAACCATGGGAAGATAGAAACTGTCGCCGCGCAAAAGATTTCTCATCCCTTCGGCAGGTGTCTTCATAAAGCGTTTTACATAGGCATCGTAATCCTTGAGGGACATGCCTGCGAAGGCGGTTTCCTGCGCTCTGGCCTCTTCCCTGGAGAGGTCTTTGGGAAGCTCCTTGGGGGCCTTGAAACCGACTCCATGAGGACTTGATTCCAGTCCCGTTCCCGCTACTGGGTTAGGAATGCCGATGTGATAGATTCCGGCCTTCACCATGTTGGCGTAAGCCTTTTCCTTGGGTGTGGGCTTGTAGGTGGGATCGTTTAAAGCCCGCTCAAGGTAAAGCATCCACTCAAAATACGAAGGTGTTGTTTCACAAATGAGGGTTCCATCCAGATCGAAGACGGCAATCCTGTCCTCTACGGGAATGTAATGCGGGCTTGCCGGATTTGTGACCTCTCGCACATAGGACGTGAGCTTCTGAAAAGAAATGGCGTTTTTGTTCCAATAGTGAAAATTGTTGCCATTTGCATTCACGGAAATCTGGGCGAGTTGGTCTCTTGTGGGCACGTCGATATCTGCCATGTCTACCCTATGCTGGGCTGTCGAACAGCCACAGAGTACTAAGGCAAGCAAAACAACAAGATAAGGATGTTTCATGACGATACTCCAGAAAATATGGTTGTCTTTCACGATTTTCGGATTTGGCTGACTTTGTCTACCAAGGTGCCGTTTGTCCTCTGGCAGCATGTCCAGCCAAGGCTCTTATGTCAAGGCTTTTGGTCTCGACTCGGATGCAGCACGTCATTCCTTTCCTGCGGCGTGAAAAGAGGCTCTATTAACCTGCTCCACAGCTAGACAGCGGCGGTCATTTAGGCTATTTTACTTGAAATAGAACAACGCAAGCGCCAAACTTCGGGAGGTCTCTATGCCGCTATCACGCTCCCTACTTGTCTTGCTTTGCCTGCATTTTCTGCTCCTTCCCGCTTGCATGCGCCAGAAATCCAGCTCTGTAGAGACGGAAATACTGCGCCACGGTCACCTTGCAGCCTCGCACGAGGATGTTCACCCTATTGTCTACATCAACGTCCGCGACAATACCAACCAGCGCGCCGCATCGCTGCAGGCCCACACCGAGGCCAGCCTGCGCCTTCTGGGCTACACCACAGTGGACAATCCCAGCCAGGCAGGCTACATCCTGCAAATCGTCGTCCTGGCAGCGGGCGTGACCTCCCAGGAACATGCCCGTTCCGTGGTTGACAGCGGCTACGGCGCAAAATCCACCCTTACCGGCGGCGGCAGTACGGCGATCGTGGCCGACGTGCTTCTGGTGCAGCGCCAGATACCCGCTGCCAAGCAGCCGGACAGGGTCAAGTTCAAAAATATTTCCCGACGCAATGCCGTGGCCAATAGCCAAATGCGCATTGGCCTGCTGACACCCCAGGAAATCAACCTGGATGAAGGCATAACGTCCTTTATGATGGAGACATTGGCAAGCGAATTGGCCTGCGCCCTGCACGAGGCCAAAAACACAAAACAGAAAAAAACGCGCAACTGAACAGCAAGGCGTACGAGAACTCCAAGGGTGAGAGCTGTCAATGTCTTGACCCAGGGACGATATCTCGTGCTTAACATTGTAATTTTATTGAATTATCTTATTTTGGCATCGTTGTTGCTTTGAGAACGATTGCGGAAAGTCATGTCCCGCAGGAGGTACTTATGGCGCTTTCCAACGTTCTCATCCGTCCACCGGCAGCATCGGCGCAAAAGCATGCGGGCGCGTCCCGCCGCATGGCGGCAGCGCAGGCAGAAAGTCCCTCGACCTTTGCCCATCTTGTGAACGGTCAAAATGCGCCTGCGGGCAGCAAGGCCAGCGTCGGCGGGGCACAGCCCGCGCTCATGCCCTCACTATTGTCCAGTCAGCGTCATTTCGTGCTGGTCGGACGCACTCCCAGCGATCTTATGCGCGCACAGCTTCTCTCTCGGAGCGAAGCTGATTTGCGGCAGAGCCAGGTCATGGAAAGCTTCATGGAGCAAAGCCTGGCGAGTACGGGTTCGACTTTGGATTTGGCGCGCAGCATGGGGGCGGCCCGCAGCCTCGGAACCTTGACCGGAAGCATGGACAGCCGTTTTCGCGGACTGAATATGGGCGATTTTATCCATGCCCGCGGCAAGGGGGACAAGAGCAAGATGCGCACCAAGCCAGCGCACCATGTTGACGATACGAGTCTAGGACAGCTTTCCGCCCGCTTTGAGTCGGGTAGCGACGGCGTTGCCGCAGTGGGCTATGACCGCAACGGCGGCACGTCCTATGGCAAGTATCAAGTCTCCTCACGGGCTGGCAGCCTCTCGGATTTTCTGAAGTATTTAGATACGGAAGCGCCAGACATTTCCAGACGCCTACGCGCTTCTGGTCCTGGCAATACGGGCAGTCGTCATGGCTCCATGCCCGATACATGGCGAAGTATCGCCAGCGAGCAACCTGAGCGCTTTGAGCAACTGCAAGAGGACTTTATCCATCAAAGCCACTACAAGCCCGCCCTGGAGTCCATCGTACAGCGCACAGGTCTCACGGAAAGCACCCTGTCCACGGCCATGCGCGAAGTTATCTGGAGTACGGCCGTGCAGCATGGACCGGCTGGCGCGGCACGCATCTTTGCCCGGGCCGATGCCTTGAGCGGCAAGCCGAGTGACCCGTCCTACGAGCGCAACCTCATTTCCAATGTCTACAAGATACGCGTAGGCCAATTTGGTTCTTCCACGAGCAGGGTGCAGGCTGCCGTGGCCAACCGCTTCAAGGAGGAAAAAAACATTGCCCTGAACATGCTGGACGGCGGCAAAACCTCCACATTGGCCTGATCCTCTCGGATCCACGCCGCAAGGTACTTGCAATGACTGCCAAGGGCACTGCAATTGTCATCAATCTGGCCCGCTTCGGAGATCTGCTGCAGTGCCAGCCGCTTCTTGAGGAACTCCACGAGCTGGGCAGTCGCGTTCATCTGGTCTGTCTAGAGAATTTTTCCGGCGCCTTTCCTCTACTGCGTCATGTGGAGCGCGTCTGGCCCCTGCCTGGCGCGCGTCTCATGGCCGACATGGACAGGGACTGGCGCATTGCCGCTGCACGCCTTTTACAATTTGCCCGCGACATTCGAGACACGGTACAACCACAACAGGTCATCAATCTCTCAACGACCCTGCCTGCCCGGCTGCTGTCACGGCTTTTCAACGTCGCAAAGGCCCATACGCTCGGATTTTGCCTTGATCCCGACGGCTTTGGCCGCAATCATGGCATTTGGGCCTCCTTTCTCAATGGCGCCACGGCCAATCGCCTGAGTTCTCCTTTTAATCTCGTAGACATCTTCCGCATGATTGGCAATCCCCACGGCAGGCCACATGCAGCGCACGTACCACGCTTGCGCCTGGCTTCTCCGTCTGCGCCAGCCCTTGCCCGGGCCAGGTCTCTCCTGGCTGAAGCCCCGCAGGGAGTTCAAGGCTATGTGGGCATGCAACTGGGCGCCAGCGACAGGCGTCGGCAATGGCCTACTGGCTCCTTTGCCGCAGTGGGGGAGCGTCTGTGGCGGGAAATGCGCCTCTGCCCCATCCTTCTGGGTTCCACCTCGGAGACAGCCTTGGCCGACGCATACAGGCACGTCAGCAGCGCTCCCTGCGTCAACGCCATTGGCAAAACCGACCTGGAGACCCTGGCTGCCCTGGTGCAGTATTCACGTCTGCTCATCACCAACGATACGGGCACTATGCATTTGGCCGCTGGCCTGGAGGTACCCTGCCTTGCCCTTTTTCTCGCTACGGCCCAACCCTGCGACACTGGACCCTATCTGCCTGACTGTTGCTGCCTGGAACCAGCCCTCCCCTGCCATCCCTGCCCGTACAACAGCCCTTGTCCCAACGATCTCGCCTGTCTGCGCCGCATCAGCCCGTCAAGCGTCGGGGATCTCGTCGTGTCCCGACTGGGCCAGGGGCAATGGGAAACAGCCCGTCTTGCCGCCATAGAAAATGAGGCCAGGGTTTGGATTACTGCCCAGGATGCCCAGGGATTTGCTCTTGTGCGCCGTTTGAGCTTACAGCCGCCGGATGACCGTACCCTTTGGCTTGGGCAGCAGCGTATCTTCTGGCGTCAATTGCTTGACGATATGGCCGCACCTGATCAGCCCATAGCAAGCGGGCAAAAAGACCCAAAAGGTTTCACGGCAAGCGCGTATTCCACCGACTTTGTCCAAAGGCTCACAGTAGCCCTAGATCAAGCCCTGGCCTTGCTCGCCATGCTGACGGAACAATGTCAGCTTGTGGGCAAAAGCGCCAGGGCTGGCCAACTTCTGCTCCGCAATTGCCAGCGCCTGCAAACCGTGCTGGATGCCTGCACGGAACTCCGTTCCCTAGGCGGTTTTTGGCGCGAACTGCGTCAGGAACGTGGCGCACACATGGACGATTTCCAGGAACTTACCGTCATTCTGCATCGACATTTGGCCCAATGGCGGGAATTTTTCACCCTTGGCACATAGTTTGCTAATTACTAGGCACAGAATGAAAAACTTTCCCCTTGGGGATGAGGAGGGAATATCCATGATTATCGTAGACGGTACCCGGAGTGAAAAGAATATCTCTGCCTTTGCCAACCTTGAAGAAATTCTCACAGACGTCATGCAGGATGAAAAGATGGAAAATCGCGTCGTGACGGACGTTCTGGTCAACAACGAAGCCTTTTCCGAAATATATCCGCACCAGGCAGAGGATATTGAAAGCTCAGACATCACATCCGTTGAAGTGCGCTCCGTACCGCTTTCGGAGATGGCTGTTGAAATGTCTGCGGAAATGGGCAAGGTCGCCCAGATGATGGAGCATGGTGCCCGCCAGGTCTCCCGCCTGTTCCGTCAGGCCGAGGATACGGATGCACTTGAACTTCTTCAGGATCTTTTGGATGTTACCCGAGATTTCATGGGCATGCTCAACGAGCTGCGCAATAGATATGCCACGGCCAGCCTGGAGAATTTTACAGAGATGACCACAACATTCTCTAACCTCCTTTCCGAAATGGGCGATGTGCTGGAAAATGAGGACTGGATTCTTCTGGCAGACCTGTTGGAATACGAATTTATCCCCCAATGTGAAGATTGGCGTGTCATCAGTGAAAACCTGCATGTGCAAGTAAGCGGTCTTTTGGCCCATTAAATCTGTCACATACAAAGAATGGAACGGCGCGGGTGGCTCCGATAGCAGCAACCGCGCCGTAAGCGAGGGGGGGGAACCGCGTTTTTCCCCGAAGCAAAAGCAACGTGTGTGACGTCCTTAGCGTCACCTAACATGCTCTACATGGCGAGGCACATATGAGTCAGGGATTGAGTCTTCTGGATGAAGCCTTGGATCTGGCACGACAGGAAGCGACAGCATTGGAAGACGGCGCCTATGACAGAGCTGTAGCGCTCGCCGAAAGGCGCAATGCCGTCACCGGCATGGCTTGGAAAATGTATGACGGCAGTGATGCTGAACACTACAGAACCACACTGGGAAAATTGGCTGTCCTGCAACGGACGCTGACAGCGCGCGCCACAAGTGCCTACAGTGACATCAAGGCACATCTTCAGCGGGCACGCGTGGAACGCAGACGCATGCGAGGGTATCACAACTCCATAGGACATGCTCTGTTGCAGTAAACCTTCAATCTCTGCAGCAGCGTCGACGGAGCGGACTTCGGTCATGCCTCTTTTCCATAAACGCCGTCGCAAGATTTCAAGGACGAGGCGCACGTTTTCTGTGGTTCAGATTGCGTCTCTTGTGCTGCTGTCGGATCAGGGTTTTCTGTCTCCAGTCCGTTGGTTACGGCACCGATCATGACACCGAGATGGCTCATGGCCAGCGCAAGCCACCAGATGCGGTAAAAATCGTGTCCAAAGATGCCATTCACCAGCCATCCGGCATAGCCGATCCAAAACCAGGCTGTCAAACGCCAGTAGATACGGCCTGAATTTCCTGCAGTTTCCAGCTGCACACGCGGATGGATATGCCGCCAACCCCAGTACAAAAAGCCCATCAGAAAGGTCATGCCCAACCCAAAGCCCACCAAACCGTGGGCATAGAGCATATCGAGATAGAGGTTGTGCGGATGACTGATGGTGATGAGATCCTGCTCCGGCACAAGGCCCAGGGCACGAAAGGCCGCATTGTAGCGCCCGGCTCCGGCCCCAAACCAGGGATGTTCCAAAAAAACGCTCCAGCCCAGCCGCCACAGGCTCCAGCGACCGTCATCGCCAACGGCCTGCATATCAGCGCGGCCCTGCAAGACCAGCAAGGCCAACAGCAGGACGGCCACGACGCCAAGGGCTACAAACAACCGCCTTACCATGTCCCCGCGCCCGCGCAAGATAGCCCACAAGCCCAAGGCTGCCGCCACGGCCAAGGCTCCGCTGCGGCTGGACGCACCGGCCAGCAGGTAGAAACCGGGCCAGAGGACGGCAATCCAGAGCAGTACCGTTGCAGCCGACGACAGCGTCCGGCGCAAAATAAACCAAAGCGCAAAGGCCGGTATAAGCGCCAGGGCGATGTAATTGCCCACGCAATAATCGCCCAGGCTGCCCGTAAGCCTGCCATCGTTGCGGACATAGCCAAAGAAGAGATCCGCGCCTGTAAGGGCTTGGTACAGACCGTCCAGACCTTGCCAAAAACAGGCCAGGACGCAAGCCCAGACCAGACGCCGCAGGCTCCTTTCATCTCGAACGCACTCCATGGCAATGAAGGGCAGGATGAATCCTTTGTTGATGCCCGTACCCGCATGGAGCAGAGATGCCCAGATATCTTCCGAAAGCAACACGCCTATGCCAATCATGGCCCACAGGCAATAAAACAAAGGACGCACGCGCAGCCTGGCAAGCACACTGTCCTGCCAAGCCTCGCGGTAATAGAGGATGAGAAACAAGAAACTCACCACGGGCAGCACTTCGCGTGCGCCATAGCCTATGGGGAATGTCGCCAGGGAAAGCCAGAAGGACCAGAAGAGGCACATATGCCACCGTTCGCCCGCAGGCAGGGCGGAAACATGCGAAAACAAACTCCTGAACCACGTCGCACACTGCCTGAAACCATCTGCGATCATCTGCACGGCAGCGTCCCTCCCCGTTTGACGTCGTTGCGTGCGCAGACCTGCGCCCTAACTACAAAACACAAATTTCACCGCCTGAAAACCTTGCATTACAACCTTGAGCAAAATATACTACATCTAGTACATTAGCAATATATGAGGCTTTCTATGGTAAAACTATCCGGCTTTGAGGAAGTGTACAGCGCATTGTATGTGGATTTTGATAATCTTTACGCCCGTTTTCAGGAGATCGATCCGGAGGCCGCACGGACATTTTGCTTTGCTCCGCACCGTTGGCTGCGCTGGCTTGAAAACCATGCGCTGCGCATCCTTTACGGCGAAGGTGTACGCCGTCGCATCCTGAAACGCATGTGTTACATGAATACGCAGCGCTACCAGGAATTCCGTTCAGCCTTTACGCGCAGCGCCTTTCAAGTCATTGACTGCCCGGCCCAGGGGGCACACGGCAAGACCCGTGTGGAGCTGCGCGTGGTCATGGACTGCATGGATGATCTCTGCCATGCCACGCATTTTGACGAATTCATCATCCTTTTCGCCGACATGGATCTCACTCCCCTGGTCATCCGCTTGCAGGAACACGCCAGGCGCACACTCGTCCTTGCGTCAGGCCATGCCTCTTCCCAAGGCGCGTCGGCCTCCTCTTGGCGCATCCGAGAAGACTGGTTTCTGCAGCAGGCTCTGCGCGAGGAAAAAAATGAAGAGACTGAGGGTGCCCAGGGCAGTGCATGAGGGGCAAATGTAACGTATGGCCCTTGACGCCAACCATGCCTTGGGCTACTTACAAAATAACGTTACATCATTTTCTTGTACCTGCTTCCTGTGTGCCTCTTCTGCTGGCATGACACGCAGGAAGGAATGTCTCTTGGAGGATATGTATGCTGCATCGCCTTACTCTGGGTCTCTTGCTGTTCACCCTGCTCTGTGCCCCGGCACACGCTGCGGAAAAATATGTCGCAGCCGCCGATTGCTATTGGCCTCCCATGGAATTGATGGATGCAAACAAGCAACCCACGGGCTATTCCCCGGACTATCTGAAAGCCCTGGCCAAGGCCGTGGGCATTGAAATCGAAGTACGCAACGTCGCCTGGGACGGTATCCTGGGCGGTGTGGCCACCGGCAAGTACGACATCGTGGCTTCTTCCGTGACCATTACCGAGGAACGCAAGAAGCAGTTTGACTTCAGCGATCCCTACTATGAAGTAGTGCAGGCCGTATTGCTGCCCGCAGGCAAGAAGATCACGAGCCTCAAAGATCTCAAGGGCTTAAAGGTCGGCGGTCAGATAGCCACTACGGGCATCTTTGTGGTTCGTAATGCCAATGTGGGCGCGGATCTCAAGGAATATGACGATGTGGGCCTGGCCATCGAAGACCTGCTCCAGGGCCGTCTGGACGCTGTGGTCTGCGATGATCCCGTGGCGCTGTACTATGTCAATAAGAAAACAGACACGGCCGGCAAGCTGAACATTTCCTTCAAAACCCAGGAAAAGGAATATTATGGCTTTGTGGTCAAGAAGGGCCGCAAGGATCTGTTGGAAAAACTGAACAAGGGCATCAAGATTCTCAAGGAATCCGGCGTTGAACGTCAAATCGCCGAAAAATGGATGGGGTCGAGCAAGTAAGTCCGCCTTTACCCCGCCGATGCCCTGAGGTCACCTTGACCGTCATTTGCCCAAGGTGCGCTGTCGGGAATCGACGGGGTTCCAAGGCAAGCGAGTATACGACCAAGGAATCCGCACCCAGCGAAGGACAGCAATGGAAGAGAAGAAAGACGGCAGTAAAGCCAATATCGTCATGGTTACGGACGGGGCTTCAGTCCCTGATCCACGGGAATGGCGCATCATCAATGCCTGGTCCATTGCCCTCATGGGTGCCATTGGCCTTCTCTGCACCCTGTGTGTCGTCTGGCCGGATTCCTATCTGCGCATTCTGCTCTATCTACCGGACGGCATCCTGATTACCTTCAAGATAACCCTGCTGGCCATTTGCTGCGCCGTCCCCCTGGGGCTTATCACTGGCCTGGGTCGCATTTCTCGCAACCGCTGCATCAATCTGCTCGCCTCGACCTATGTGGAAATCATCCGCGGCATTCCCCTGCTGGTGCAGATATTTTATATCTATTACGCACTCTCGCGCTTTATCCAGGTCAGCGGCATCACCTCGGCCGTGGTGGCCATCAGTTTCTGCTATGGCGCGTACATGGGAGAAGTCTTTCGTGCGGGCATTTCCGCCATCAACAAGGGACAGACAGAGGCCGCGCGCTCCTTGGGCTTCAATCGCTTCCAAACCATGCGCCTGGTCATCTTGCCCCAGGCCATGCGCACCATACTGCCGCCCGTGGGCAATGAGTGCATTGCCATGCTCAAGGACACCTCCCTCGTCTCCATTATGGCCGTGCCGGACATGATGCAGCGCGCTCGCAGTTTCGTGGGCACCACCTATCTCTATTTTGAAACCTACACCATGGTGGCACTGCTCTATCTCATCATCACCCTGCTGCTCTCCAAAGCCGTGAGCATCATGGAATCCAGGCTGAATTACTATGACGCAAAGTAATTTCCCCGAAGATACTAAGGGCGAAGTCTTTCGTGCTGACAACGCCGCCAGCAGCAAGGGACAGAAAGCGGAACAGGCCATCGTCATTGATCATGTGTGGAAATACTTCGGCTCCCTTCCTGCCCTGCAGGACGTTTGTCTGACCATTGATGCTGGTGAACGCGTGGTTATCATCGGGCCTTCCGGCTCAGGCAAATCCACCTTGCTGCGTTCCATCAACCGCTTGGAACAGATAGACATGGGCAGCATATGGGTGCAGGGCAAGAATATCCAGAGCGACGAAAACAATATTAACGAAATGCGCCAAAATCTGGGCATGGTCTTTCAGCAATTCAATCTCTTTCCGCATAAGACCGTGCTGCAAAACATCACGCTGGCGCCGCGCCATCTGCGCAAGCTCTCCCGCGAAGAGGCCGAAACGCGCGCCCTGTCCCTCCTGAAAAAAGTGGGTATCAGCGACAAAGCCAATGTCTACCCGGCCATGCTTTCCGGCGGTCAGCAGCAGCGCGTGGCCATTGCCCGCGCCCTGGCCATGCAGCCATCCATCATGCTCTTTGACGAACCCACGTCCGCATTGGATCCGGAAATGGTGGGCGAAGTGCTGGACGTTATGGTGGGCCTGGCCGAAGAAGGCATGACCATGATTTGCGTCACCCATGAAATGGGCTTTGCCCGCACCGTGGCCGACCGCCTTATCTTCATGGATCAAGGCCAGATTGTGGAAATGGGCAAGCCAGAAACGCTCTTCACGTCTCCGCGCCACCCCCGACTGCGCCAATTTCTGAATCAAATTCTCTAAACCATGACATCCTTCCGCGTAGCCGTGGCAGTGAGTGGCGGCGTGGACAGCCTTTGCGCCCTCATCCTACTGCAAAAGGCTGGCCTACGCCCCCTTGCCCTGCACGGTCTCTTCCTCCCCGAGGCCGAGGAACCGCCACAGGGCCTGGTTCGGGCCTGTAAGACGCTCCACATTCCCCTGCATGTGGTAGACGTACGCGAGACATTCTACAATAAGGTCATGACGCCCTTTGCCAAAGCCTATGCCCAAGCGCGCACCCCCAATCCCTGCGCACTGTGCAATCGAGCCATCAAGTTCGGTGTCTTGCAGGATGCTGCCTTGGCCCTGGGTGTGCAATTTTTTGCCACCGGACACTATGCGCGCCTCGTTCCGAACGCCAGGCAGAATGCCTTGGTACTGGCAACAGCCAGCGACACGGCCAAGGATCAAAGCTATTTTCTCTCCCTTGTCCCGCAAGAGCGCCTACGCCACGCACTCTTCCCCCTGCAAGATATGAGCAAGGCCCGTTGCCGCGAGGTCGTGGCCGCTGCCGGGCTGGATATTCCCCTGCCCCATGAAAGCCAAGATATCTGCTTTGCGCCGCAGCTAGGGGCGAGAAGCGGAGACGAAGGCTACCGCTCCTTTCTGGAACGGCATTGGCGGCAATGTAACATCTCTCCCCCAGGAGCCGGACAGGTAGTCCTGCGCAAGGCAGACGGCTCCCTACAGCCCATCGCATGCCACAATGGACTCTGGCGCTTTACCGAGGGCCAACGCAGGGGCCTCGGCATTGCCTGGAGCGAAGCTCTCTTTGTCCTTGCCAAAGACAGAGAGAGCAATACGCTTGTGGTTGGCCCACGCGCAGCACTGGGCATCACGGCCTGCCATACCGGCCCGGCCAACATAGCTGTGCCACAGGAACTCTGGCCTAGCCGACTTCTGGTGCGCTTGCGCTACCGACACCGCCCAACGTCGGCAAAGGTCAGTCTGGAGGCAGGCAATCTATGCATTGTCCTGCCAGAACGGCTTTTCCCCACAGCTCCTGGCCAGATTGCGGCTGTGTACGCCGAGGATGGCCGCCTGCTGGCGGCCGGCATCATAGAAGACATGCTCTAGCGCACAGGATATTCAGGACAGCACAGCCCTGGCTTCGGCTCTGCGCGCATCCTCCTCACGATGCAAGGCTCGCAAGGCGCGGGCCAAGGTTTGCCAAGCTTCGGGCCTATCGCGCAGCCCGGCACTCTTGCGCGCCAGCATTTCGGCTATGGCCGGATCTTCCTTGCTATCCAAGTAAATATTGGCCAAAAGCAACATGGATGCCGCGTCCTGGGGATTGCGGGTCAGAGCCTCGTGCAACAGTTCGCGCGCCTCCCGTCCCTTGCGTTGGCGAACAGCAACACGGGCCAAGTGACGTCGGGCCACGCCGGGCGTATCCGGGGTTTTGTCTTCGAGAACAGCGGCTCGTTCGTAATAGCGCCGCGCTTCACTGCGTTTGCCCCCGGACTCGTAGAGCTGGCCCAAGCGAATGTGGGCAAAGAGATGCTCAGGATTGAGCTGAATGCACTGTCGGTAATGACGTACCGCCGCACGCCGATCGCCCAGATTTTGGCATACCGAACCGAGGTTGTAGCAGAGTTGCTCCTGCGTTGTCTTGTCCGGCTTGCGGCGCAGGGCATCGAGAAAATAGCGTCGGGCCTCGTGGTTCCTGCCCAGGGCCGCCATGCACACGCCCAAGGAATTCCTGGCCATGCCATTGTCAGCATCGAGCACTAGGGCCAGTTTGTATTCTTCTATGGCGCCAAAGACATCGCCCAAGCTGTAGCGCCTGTCCGCGCTGATATTCAGGGCCAGGGAATTGCACAGGCCGACCCTTGGCTGGGGCAGCAGACGGGCATATTCAAGGGCTTTCAGCGCGCAATCTGGCATTTCGGCCTTGCCGTAGCGCAAAAAAGGATAGCCTGCCAGACCGACGGCCAGCGTACCGCCGCGCTTGCTGATCTCTTCGCACAGGCTGACATAGTCGGGCGCAAGGCTGTCCCCTCCACACTCCGGATGGTAGACAATAAGACAGTTGCTCCCGTAAAGACCAACCAGAGGAGCGCCCTTACCGACTGCCAGAGGCGATGCCCTCCACAGGGAGAGTACGGCCTCCAAGCCAGGATCGTCAACGCTGGAAACCTCTTGTCCTTGCCAGTCCTCCAGCCTTAGCAGCGCAAGGGTAAACGCATGGCAGTTTTCGGCCTCAAGGGCGAAACGGTGCAAAAAGCCACCGTGGCTGCAAAGGCCATCAGCCCGCTCCACAGCAGGCGGATCAGGGAGAAAGCGCGGGGCAGCAGTGTCCTGTCCGTCCTGTCCGATCGCTCCTTTGGCCTCTAATGCGGCCACATCTTCCATGGTCATATTGCGCAAGGGCCAGGTCACTTGCTCATCACCGCCCGTCAAACCGGGATCAAGCACGGGCGTTTCGCCCAGCAGGAGCAGCCTGTCCCCGGCCTGCGGCGGACTCGCCGCCTCCGCCACATGCAGGGCCTCGGCAATGGAGTCCGTATCTCGTGTGCGCAATATGACCACTTCGCCCTTGTAGCGGCTTTGTCCACTACCGCTCCAGAGCGCGAAACGTTGGCCTTCGCGAGCCTTGGCGCGCCGCCCCACACTGACGCGCAAGCGGCCTTGGGCCAGAGTTTCTACAACCACGCCGCCCTCCTGGAGGATACGAGCAAAGGACATAACGCGCAACTCCGGCATTCGCCCACCGTGCGAACGCTGCTCCGCTACATCCGCAGCCAAGCGCGCCCTGTCCAGGCAGCGTCGGGACTGATCAAACATGTCCAATTTGAGTTCCACTCCCAGCATATCCTGGGGATAGAGGGCGTGACCGACGCAGAGCTGCGGTCGCACGTCCTTCTTGAGCAGGGGGGATGTCATGCACACGCTGTCCATACGCGCCAAAACCGATTCGGCCAATTTGCGGCACGCTTCACGCCCACCGGCTGGGAAAAGCAGGGCAAATTCCCAGCGCCCGACCCTGGCTGCCTTCACGTCTGAAGGCAAACTATTGCGACAAGCATCCGCCAGCGCACGCACATAGCTCTGGGCAAAGGCGTATTCGCCTTCGCGCACCAGGGATGGCCCATTCACCAGGCGCAGAATCACCAGTCCCATGCACAACAAATGTAGGGGAGCTGGCCCGGCATCGGCCAAACTTGGGGACTCCAGATACGTGCGCAAGCGTGCGGCGGCTTCGTCCATGTGGGCAAGGAGCGTTTCTTCCGTGGCTAGGCCCGTAAGCGCATCCGTACGCATGGCCCGCGCACGCGCCATATTTTGCAGACAAAGGGCCGTCACGGCTGGCAAGACCGGCAACAAGGGCCGCACCTCGCGCACCTTGACACCGTGCAGCATACACACGCCGAGCAATTTCCCCTGCCAGCACAGGGGCAATTGCAAACGATGCTCGCGCGCCAGCAAGCGGGGTTCCTGCCCTGCGCCATCGGTAGGGAAATAGAGTGCGTGCCCGGTATAGGCAATAAAGGCTGCCAGCTCTGCGCAGAGCATGCCTTCCATGTCAATCAGGTCTTCGCGAAGCAGAACAAGGGGGGGTGAAGATGCGTTCATGCGTTCCAGTCTAGTGTGCCCTGGACAACTTGTCCAGAGCCGGAAAAGGAAAAGCTGTTTGCAGGCTGCCCTCGGCTTTTTTCCCCTTGGGCTATTGGACAAAGCGTGCGGCCCAGGCGGCAAATGCGTCCTGCGCACGTCGGGCATAGAGCGCCTTGCGCTCTTTCTTGCGCGCTCTTTCTTCCAGTTCAGGCATGAGACCAAAATGGACATTGGAAGGCTGAAAATGCCGAACCGGCCTGCGCAAATGCAAGAGCAGCGCGCCCAATGCCGTTTCCGGTGGCGGTGGAACAATATCACGCCCGGCGGCGCGCTGTGCGAGCAGCAGGCCCAACCACAAACCGCTGGCTGCGGATTCCACATAGCCTTCCACGCCGGTAATCTGCCCAGCCAAAAAAACTCCTGGACGGGCTTTGAGAGCGAGATCCGGGCCTAGGGCCTGCGGCGCGTTGACATAGGTATTGCGGTGCATACTGCCGAAACGTGCGAATTCCGCCCGCTCCAGCCCTGGCACAAGGCGGAACACGCGGGCTTGTTCCCCCTGAATGAGCTTGGTCTGACAACCCACGAGATTGCAGGTTTCGCCATTCACGTTTTCCGCACGCAACTGCAAGACTGCCCAGGGCCGTCTGCCCGTACGCGGATCCACAAAGCCCACAGGCTTGAACGGCCCGAAGGTCAGTGTGGCCGGGCCGCGTCGGGCTAAAGCCTCTATGGGCATGCAGCCCTCAAAATGCCGTTCCTGCTCAAAGGCATGTGCTGCGACGCTTTGCGCCGTCAGCAATGCCTGGTAGAAGGCTTCATATTCTTCCCGGTTCATGGGGCAGTTAAGATAATCGCCCTGCCCCGGCGCTTCCCCATGTTCCTGACCATAGCGCGACGCACGAAAGACCACGTCCATGTTCAGAGAATGTGTCCAGACAATAGGCGCTATGGCATCATAAAAATAGCAATGCGCCGCCCCCACCACAGCGGCCAGCGAAGCCGAAAGAGCCTCTGCGGCCAGCGGGCCAGCGGCAAGGATCACCAGGCCCTTTTCGCCCGTGAAGGGCGTGAGTGCATCGTCGTCCAGCCCTTGGATTTGCCGCTGCACCAGACGGATGTTGTTCTGCGCCTGGATGCGTTCCGTCATCTGTCGGGAAAATTCCTTCCGATCCACGGCCAGGGCCTTACCGGCGGGCACGCGGCAGGCATCGGCAACGGCCATGAAATCACTGCCCAAGGCACGCATCTCCGCCTTGAGCAGGCCCACGCCGGAGGTACGCTCATCGGAACGCAGGGAATTGGAACAGACGAGTTCGGCAAGCCCGTCACTGACGTGGGCCGGGGAACGTGCCCCAGGCTTCTGTTCAAACAAGGTGACCTGATGGCCTGCGCGGGCTAGGCGCAGGGCACATTCGCAGCCGGCAAGCCCTGCACCGACAATGGCGACGGACAATGTTTGCATGTCTGCTCCCAATTATGATACCAATTTTTTATGGTATTTGTCGTCATTATGGCGTTTTGAAGTCCACAGCAAAATTTTTCATTGCCGTTTTGAGTCCATCCTTACACATTTGTAGAAAAGACCGTATACTGCAATACAGTATTCCAGAAATTTCCTTTGGAACATCAAGTTCATTATTGAGGAGAACGCATTGTGTTTTTATGTCAGCATTTGAGGTAATTTTTCGCAAATCGTTAATTACCACAGGATTTTTTATGTGTTTTGCCTGGACTTCAGAGAATGTTTTGGCATGTTTGATTTCAAACAGATGCAATTCATTGTTGTTTATATCCCGTATCACCATATCAACCTCCAAACTCCCCCTCGTCCTGAAAGTAAAGATGTCGAAAGAATTTCGTGTGTTTTTTCCTGCTTCTTGTGCCTCCATCAAAACGATTTCTTCGATGACACGCCCACAGACATCCGACAATAATCTCTGTATGAGCCCCCTTTTGTCCAGAGGAAATAATGACGAAAAAACAGGATCCTTGCCCATTGCCCGTATGAGCAGTGAGGCTTGCGCCAAACGCATGCCATGCTGGACAACGAGTGTGCGCGAGGACTCGATTTCTCTCTCCTTGCCATCCTTGACGGCAAGCCCACGCACACAGGATGTACGCAGCAAATCCGCACGCCAAAGGAAATCTTCAATGGCATCAGCCTGATTTTCTGTGAGTTCTGGCAGATCACATGCGCTGGAAATACCAAGCTTGCGCGCCAATGCCTGCGCAATGGCATCATCATCCATCGCCGAAACAGCGCCTTCGCGCAAAAATGCATTGAATGTATCTGCTCCACGGAATTTTTTTGCTCGCGCCTTGCGCAAATCCTTGTCCAACATGTCGCAGAGACTCCCAAAGTCAGACGAGGAAAAAGTTCTACGCAATACCCCAACCGCTGTTCTGTGATTAATATCCTCAACAATCCTGTTGATCAGACCGGTCAATTGGTCATTTTCATAAAGTTCAAGCAAAGAACCGGCAAATTTCGTAGGTCCGGCATTGGTAATGGCATGCTGGATATTTTCCGCTATGGCCGTTTGCGTATAACGCCGTCCGCCATCATGGAAAAATACGTCTTCAATTTGTTCGCCGAATCCTAGTATGCCGCCTCTCCTAGCGAAGATATCTATGTCTGTTACGTTCATGATCCGTGACCATTCGTGCCACGGAAGCCAAGATGTCCTGAAGATTTCCGTTCTCCCCAAGAGGGCGTCGTAAAGCGCGTTGTCAAAATTGAGAGAATCCGTGCCCGTGAGGACTATGCGCAGCCCTGTCGAAGCCAACTCATCGGCTAACGTGGATGCCCCATCCAAAAAATCTTCGAGGCGCGTGGCTTCATCGACAAAAACATAGCGATATCCTTCTTTTCGCAACACTTCGCAATCGCTGATCAGTTGCCATAGCGAATTTCCTATTTTGCGAATGAGAAACAAAGCGCATTTTTTTTGTTCTTCAGGAGGCAAGGCTAGTATGGCTTGGCGCATGAGCGTACTTTTGCCCGTGCGTCGCAGGCCATAGATTATGGCCACATTGGCGTCTTCGCGATGGAGGAAATCAAGTAATTTCGGGAAAAAAACCCTTTTTTCTGGCATCCTGCGAACAGGCAGTAATTGCGTTTGGAGTTCGTCGCCAATATAGGCGTGGCAGTGCAGATTTTTCATGTTGGCGCATCACAAAAACCCCCGACCACTGTCGGGGGCGTGTCACTAAAAACAGAGAAGAAAAGGCGCTAGGCCGACGCCAGTCCGGCCTTCTTAAAGACCTCGTTGCGGGCCGCCGTGGTCTGTGTCGCCGTGGGCGAAGCCGCCTTGATGTATGCGTTGAACGCCGTCATGCCGCTGGCATAGACGATATTGTGCGTCGAGTCGCTCCAGCCCTGCACGGTAATCTTCTGGTTGCCGTCGCTCTTCTTGGAAATGGTCATGGTCGTCCCACTGAGCTTCTGCACAATGTCACTGGCCTTGAGTCCATTGAAAAGCAGGGTCATAGTGCCGTTGGTCTTGGCAATGCTGTCCTTGCCCCAGGCCGTTGTGTCGTAGACGGCCACATCGCGACCATTCTTGCCCGTAATGCTGTCGCTGCCCTTGCCGCCGTAAAAGATGTCGCTGTTGACTGTTCCCGTCAGGGTGTCGGCCTTGGCCGTGCCCATGCGCATG
>JAFTCE010000058.1 GCA_017454855.1 Desulfovibrio sp. | reverse complement strand
TTGCACGATCCCGCCTTCTGGTTGTTGGTTTTGTTTCTTGTCCCCCTGCTGCTGCGTGTGCCCATAGCCGTGTCCTTGGGCTTCGCCGCCTTGGTGGTGGCCTGGCAGTGGGATTTGGGCAGTGCCATGATGTCGTACAATTTTTTTGCGGGCATTGCCAAGTTTCCTCTGCTGGCCATTCCATTTTTTGTGGTGGCGGGCTTTGTCATGGAGCGGGCGGGCATTGCTGCACGTATTGTCAACCTGATGCAGGTGCTGACCGGTGCCATGACTGGCGGCCTGGCCGTGGTGGCCGTGGCCGTGGCCACGTTTTGGGGGGCGGTGAGCGGCTCTGGACCGGCTACCGTGGCGGCCCTGGGCCTCATACTCATCCCGGGCATGACAGCTGCTGGCTATGACAAGGCATTTTCCGCCGCCACTGTTTCCGTGACGTCCGGTCTGGCCATTGTCATACCCCCTAGTATCGCTTTTATCATCTATGGCGGCGTAGCCGATGTCTCGGTGCCAGCACTGTTCGCTGCTGGATTTGTGCCCGGAATCGTGGTGGCTCTTTTTCTCGTAGCGGCGGTACTCGTCATAGCTCATCGCAAGGGCTACAAGGGGCACATAGCGGACACGTCTGTTTGGCAGGCTTTGCGTGAAGCCTCCTGGGGAGTGCTGACGCCGGTGATTATCCTGGGCGGCATCTACGGTGGCGTATTTTCGCCCACTGAGGCCGCCGCCGTGGCCGTCTTCTACGGACTCTTCGTGGGGATTTTTGTCTACCGCAGCATCAACAGCCTGAAAATGCTGCTCGAAATCTTTGCCGCCAGTGTGCGCGCCACGGCCGTGGTCATGATCGTGGTCACCTGCGCGGGATTGTTCTCCTGGGTGGCATCAGCCGTGGGGCTGGTGGAAAAAGGATCCACAGCGCTGCTCTCCCTTTCTGCGGATCCCACAGTAGTGCTGCTCATGATCAATGTCATTTTGCTGCTTGCGGGTATGGTTTTGGACGCCATTTCCATTTACTATGTGCTTTTGCCTTTCATGCTGCCCATTGTCAGCCATTTTCATTGGGATCCCATCTGGTTCGGCGTCATGATGACCGTCAACCTGGCCATCGGTCAGGTCACGCCGCCCGTGGCCGTCAACCTCTACATGGGGGCCAACATCAGCTGCTTGAGCATGGAGCAGGTGAGCAAGGCTGCCCTACCGTTGATTTTTGCCGCACTGCTCGCTTTGATCGTTATTATTCTTTTCCCACAGCTATCCACATTTTTGCCGCACTTTTTCGGGCTTGCATAGTTCAGGAATGGACAGTCTTGACAATGGCAAACCTGCAAGGACGACCGCATGGTGACGGAGTCAGGCGGCGGGATGGGGCCGACTGTGGATTGAAACATGCCTCATTTGCCCCTACGTTCCTGAACGGTGTATTTGTTGCGCAAGCGGGCGGCACGCGTTGAAATCAACGCATGTCGGCCCGCCCGGGGATCGTCACTTGCCATCATATTCCCAGAGGATTTCGCCGCTGCGGCTAACGTCGTAGCCGCCCATGGCCTGCACCCTGTTCCTGAAGGCCGCAGATCGGATGACATTCAGCAGGGCCGCAATACGTTCGTCCTGAGCATAGGCCAGGGGGATCACAAGATCGTATTCTTCCGTGCCCAGGAGTACGAAATCGAGGCCCAGTGCCCTGGCCGCTGCACGGACGCCCAGGCCGGTGTCTGCCCTACCGGAGAGGACGGCGGCGGCGATGTTCATATGGGTGTATTCCTCGTCGCCATAGCCGCGAACCTTGGCCGCCGCAAGGCCCTGACGCCGCAGTTCGTAGTCCAGCAAGACTCGTGTACCGCTGCCCTTTTGGCGGTTGATGAAGCGCACATCCTCGCGGCAGATGTCGGCCACTGTGTGAATGCCCTTGGGATTGCCCGGCCTGACCATGAAGCCCTGTTCGCGTTCCACCAGGTGTACCAACATGACCGGAATGCCCTTCAGATGTTCTGCGATGGCCGTGCGATTGTAGATACCGCTTTGCTCGTCCAAGAGGTGGGAACCGGCCAGGTGGCACTGCTTGCGCTGCAAGGCCAGTAAGCCCCCCAGGGATCCTACATGGGCCGAGGTGAGGCTGAACTGTGGATAGTTTCGTCGCAGCAAGCTGTCAATGTAGTCAAGGGTGTTGTCATGGCTGCCTATGGCCAGCAAGGCATGGGCTATCTGGCTGCGGCTACGCAAGAGTTCGGCCTGCACGGGCTTTCCGGCGTCCAGCCCTTCGCTGTCCTGGGGAACCGAGATAATGGCATCGGCACGAGACAGACTGGTCACGGTTCCGGCCCCTCGCGGCAGGGAAACGGCATAGCACTGACCGTCCACCATGCCTAGGCGTACGCGGATGCGTTCCTCCATGCCCGGGCGCGATGGCAGGGGATTGCAGGGGATGACGGCAATGCGTTCGCGGCAGGCAGGCGTCCTTTTCTGCCAGGCCGCCAGCAGGGGCAAGAGAAATTCCTCCACGGCCATAAGGGCGGAAACCGGATAGCCAGGAACGCCCATAACCGGCGTTTGACGTCCGTGTACCGTCACCGTGCCCAGCAAGGCGGGCTTGCCGGGCATGAGCGCGATGCCGTGTACCAGCACCTCTCCGAGACTGCGCACCACCTCCGCCGTATAATCATGGCTGCCCGCAGAAGAACCGGCATTGAGCAGCACCACATGGGCGCCGTCGTCTACGGCGGCGATTATGGCGGCCTTGATGGCCTCGGCTTCGTCCGGCACAATGTCCCGCACAACGGCCTGGCCGCCGGCTTCGCCGATGCAGGCCGACAGCATGAGAGAATTGAACTCCGGCAGAACTCGTCCGGCGTTCAAGTCTGCGTCCGTAGCCTGGAGCAGGGGCACGATTTCGGAACCTGTGGGAATGATGGCGATAGTGGCTTTGCGGAAGACCGTGGGCCGCAGCACGCCGGCGGCGGCCAGCGCGCCCAATTCATAAGGGCCGATACGCACGCCCGGAGCCAGAAGGATTTCCGTGGCTACAATATCTTCCCCCAGCTTGCGCACATGCTGCCAGGGGAAGGCCGCTTTTTCCGTGACAACCCGGGAACCGTCGCCCTCAACGTGGATGTTTTCTACCATAATCACGGCATTGCAGCCCTGGGGGAGCGGCTGGCCGGTATTGATCCAAAAGGCGTTCTTGCCGATCTCCAGGGTCAGTGGCGTGCGCGTGGAGGCAGTGAAGGTGTCCTCTGCCCGCACGGCAATGCCATCCATGGCCGCGCCATGAAAAGCCGGAGAAGAACGTCGGGCCTCCACGGGTTCTGCCACAATGCGGCCTGCGGCTTGCTCCAAGGACACCTCTTCCGTGCCTGGCCCCTCCGTCAGTTGGGCAATGCGGGCAAGCCAGGTTGTGCGCGCCTCTTCGGGACGCACCAACTGTAAATACACGTTTCGTTCCATGACATCCCCTCTGGGCTAGGTTGTTTTGGGCCAAAAATCCAGGCTTCAACGCAGCAGTAGGGCGTTTACTTCCTCACCCGCATACAGTCCCTCGCTGTTTTCCGGGCAGACAATGAGTGCGTCCGCCTGCACCATGCCCGCAATGAGACCCGAAGGACCAAGGATGGGCACGGCTGTCCAGCCATGATCGCTTGGCTGCAGACGCACGCGAATGTATTCCCGACGTCCTTGCGTGGAAGCTACGGGCCTGGATAGGGTGGCCCGCACCTGGGGGGCAATCTGGGCTTCCGCTCCCTGCAAACGGCGCAAGACTGCGGCCACAAAGACCTGGGCACAAAGTAACGCGCCAGCCACATGGCCTGGCAAGCCCATGAGGCAAGCATCGCCTGCCCGAGCCAGAATAAAGGGTTTGCCCGGGCTGATGGCTACACCATGCACCAGGAGCTGACTGTGCGGCATGGACTGAAAAATTTCCACGGTGTAGTCGCGCATTCCGGCAGACGACCCACCGGACACGAGGACGACATCGGCCTGCTCCAGTGCGGTCGCCACGTTGCTGGTCAGCCTTTCCCTGTCGTCGCGCACAAGCGTGCGGGCAACAATACAGGCACCTTCGCCCTGGCACAGGGCCGCCAGCGTATGGACATTCACATCGCGTACCTCGCCGGGAGCAGGCCTGGTTTCGAAAGGAACAATTTCATCGCCAGTGGAGATGATGGCCACCCTAGGGCGGCGGTGTACCTCGACCTCAGTCTGTCCCAAGGCCGCCAAGAGGCCCAGTTCCTGCGCTCGTAATCGTCGACCTGCCAGTATTGCCAGCTGTCCACAGGCCACGTCTTCGTCATGTCTGAGGACATGTTCGCCCGGGGCCAGACTGCGGATGATTTCCACCATACCATTGCCTGTCGGGCGGGAATGCTCGACCATAACTACGGCATCCGCGCCCTTGGGCAACATACCGCCGGTCAGAATGCGTGCCGTTTCTCCTTCGCCCAGGCGCATGTCCGGGATCTGGCCCATAGGGCAATCGCCGACACAGCGTAAAAGAGCCGGAGAAGATTCTTGGGCGCCAAAGACATCGCGGGCGGCCACGGCATAGCCATCCACGGTGGAGCGGTCAAAGCCCGGCACATCCTCGCTGGCCTTGACATCCCTGGCCAGATAACGCTGGAGCGCCGCGTCCAGGGGCAGGGTTTCGCCTGGCAGGGGCGGAAACCCTGCCAACAAGGTCAGAACCTCGTCAACGGATTTCAAGGTCAAAAAAGATTTCATCGTATCCCCCCACGCAGGCATGGAACACAGGTTTCCGTCTGTTCCAGCACTGCGACAGTCCCGATCATTATGTCCAAAAAAGCATATTTCTACGCAAGGAGCAGCTCTGCTCTGGGCAAGCTTGAGCAAAGCCGCAGGCTTGAGCCTGGTCAGTACAGCCGTAGCTACTTACGGGCGCACTCAGCAGCTCGGTTCAGCAAGATGTCCAAGCCATGCCCCAAGGCGTCCAGGGCATAGCCAAGGCATTCTTCCACGGCCTTGGGACTGCCAGGTAAGTTGACGATGAGCGTCTTTCCTCGGATGCCAGCCACGGCCCTGCTGAGCATGGCGCGTGGCGTGATGGACAGGCTGAAGGCGCGCATGGCCTCGGGAATTCCAGGACAGAGCCGCTCCACTACATCCAGGGTTGCTTCCGGGGTTACGTCGCGTTCAGAAAAGCCCGTGCCACCGCTGGTACAGATCAGTTCCACGTTCCCACTGTCGCAAAGACGCGTTAGGGCCTGAGCAATGACCGCCCTCTCGTCGGGGAGAACGATCTGCTCGAAAATTTTGTAGCCATGTTCCTCCAGCAGGCGGGCAATGGTCGGGCCGGCCTTGTCCTCCCGTTGCCCGGCATGTCCTTTGTCGCTGCAGGTGATAATGGCCGCGTTGCGCATGTTTCCTCCTTTGCGGGCGCTACCCGCCAATGGCGTTCATGGTCGCCCCGCTATGCTTTACCGCGCCGGATGCTGCGTCAAAGGAAAATTGGTGACTGCGTGGTTTGGTGCGTATGGCTTGGCGCACCAGCTCCGCAAGCTGTGCATCATCCGCCCCGGCATCCATTGCTTTTTTCATATCCACGCCACTGTCATGGTACAGACAGGTTTTGAAAAAACCCCGCGAGGTCAGACGGACTCGGTTGCACGTGGCGCAAAACTTGTCCGTCATGGCTGCAATAAAACCCACATGTCCAGGATAGCCGACAATGCCATAGACCTTGGCCGGACCATTGCCCATCTTGTGTGTTTGCGGAATGAGGGTTCCAAAGGCCGCTTCCAGCATGGCGTGAATGGTCGACTGGGGCACGGCGCTGCAAGCCTTGCCACTGCCCACAGGCATCAATTCGATAAAACGTGCGGTATGTCCGCGCTCCAGGGCGTAGCGGGCCAGGGGGATGATGTCGGCTTCATTGAAACCGATCAGGGGCACGGTGTTGGTCTTGAGCATCAGGCCCAGGCTGCGGGCTTTGTCCATGACCCGGAGAATGTCCTTGGGCGTAAAACCGCTACGCGTGATGCGGTCATAGGTTTGGGGTCGCAGAGAAGGAAGGCTGAAGGTAATGCTCCGCACACCGCAACGGGCCAGGCGTTCCAGGTGCGGCTCCACGAGAGAACCATTGGTGGTCAGCGTGACATCTTGGACTCCGGGCAAGCTGCTCAGGGCCTCAATGAACTCCACGGCATCTTTACGGCAGAAGGGTTCTCCGCCGGTGACCTTGCAATGACAGATTCCCATGGTGGCGAAAATGGCAGCCAGACGGAGAAGCTGGTCATAGCGTAGTATGTCGGCATGGGGGACAAAGGGGATGCCGTCCTTGGGCATACAAAACACACAACGATAGTTGCACCTGTCCGTGAGGGAGATGCGCACATAGTTAATGTGCCTCTTTGCGGCGTCGTGCAGCTCCTCAGGCATGAACAGCGTTCTCCGCCCGCCGCCAAGGGCCGCTCTTGCCGCCGTCTTTGCGCAACAGGCGCACTTCGGTCATGGTCATCCCCTTGTCCATGGACTTACACATGTCATAAATGGTGAGCAGGGCCACGCTGACGCCGGTGAGCGCTTCCATTTCCACGCCCGTCTTGTTTTCCGTTTTTGCCGTGCAGAGGACGCGTATAGCATCTTCTTCCAGATGAAAATCCACGCTGCAGCACGTCAAGGGCAGAGGGTGGCAGAGGGGTATGAGTTCGCTCGTTTTTTTTGCGGCCATGATGCCCGCAATGCGGGCCACGCCCAGCACGCTGCCCTTGGCCACGCTCCCTGCACATACGGCCTGCATGGCGGTCGGGGAGAGCAGAATACGTCCTTCGGCCACGGCTACCCGCGCAGTGTCGTGCTTGCCGGAAACATCAACCATGACAGCATTGCCATTGGCATCCAAATGTGACGACTGCATTGCCAGTCCCTCCCCGTACGGTGCAAGCGAGCAATTATGCACTGTATTCTTGCTTAACCACGGCTTCTGACTTTACGCGATCCAAAAGTTCGGCGAAGGTACTCTTGACGTGTTCGCGTATGTCCCCGGCCACTACCAAAAAGAGGACGTCATCGCCAGGGGCAAGTTCTCCCTCGTTGACGTCGGCAAGTATCTTGAAGATGCCCGGTCTTTGCTCCATTTCGCGGCATATGGCTGCCATTTTCTCCCTGTCGGGCTTGACGATAATTCGTCCCACCGGGGAACGATCCTTCCGCGACCAGCCACGAACCACACCATTGTGGATGAGCATCATGCCCACATGGTCGCTGAAACCTGGCATGGCCTTGAGGTCTTTGATGGCCTTGTTGATATCCATGGTGTCCTCCATTGGTGCTGCAATAAGACGTTTATGCCTTGCTGCCGGATTCACGTTCAGATGCCTTGTCGGCCTTAGCTGTTATGTCAATTTCGTCCGGCTCGGACATGGATCGACGAAAATTACGGATGGCCCGGCCCAGACCACCGCCGATCTCGGGCAATTTTCTCGCGCCAAAAACCAGCAGAATGATAGTGAAAATGAGGAGCAATTCCTGCCAGCCGATGCCCATGATACGCCTCCAATGCTGTTTACTGCAAGAAATGTTTTTTGCAAGAGCCGCAGGGACGCACTCCCGGCACCATTAGCGCTGCCCTTGCCAGGGTTCCCATCGCGTCTGACCGCTGAGCCAGTCCGGGATGCCAATGCGCTGGCTTTGTATGTCATAATAATATGCAGCCCCGCAATAGGGATCAAAAATCTGTACCTGCGGCAGAGCCGTGATGGCCGTGCCCTCCAAGGAGAGACCGTGCATCTGGGCCACGTTTTTTACGGCCTCGAAGGCCATGGCGGCATTGGTCATACGCACAAACATGCCGCAAGAGCGCGCTGCCAATTCCCCTCGGGCCATGGCCTGGCCCACGCCAGGGGCCAATTTTGCGGCGCGTCCGGGATATGTCATGACGCGCATATAGGTTGGACGTAGGGCGGCATAATCGATGTCCTCTAGTGGCAGCCCTTCGGTGCCGAAGCCCGCCAGTTGCTCCACGGTCACGTCTCCTTCCCCGTGGAGAAAGGTGCCCACAATCCAGCTTCCCGAGGAGGCAGGGCCAATGATCATGCGCGTGTGCGTCTCGGCAGCCAGGCGTCCCACAACGAGGTTGGCTTCCACGTCGGTGGTACCCAGGAAGAGTAAATCCACCGCACGGCCATTGTCGTCGCAACCGCGCAAGACATCGCGCAGCCAGGGGCCGTCGTGACGTCCCACGGCTTTTTGCCAGGTTCGCACTGTTGCATCGGGATTGATAGAGAGTACATGCCGACGCCAGGCTTCAGTCTTGGCCAGGCCCACGGCGTCACGGCCAAAGGGCAGCCGGTTCAGGTTGGTGTCTTCCACCACGTCGCCGTCCACGAAACCAAAGTCCGTAAAGCCGGCACGGACCAGCAGGTCGGCAACAGAACCGTTGCCGCCGCAACCCACCAGCAGTACCCGCGTCTGCCGGATTTTTTCCAACACTTCAGGCGTAAACAGCCGGAACCCAGTTTCCCGTTCCACCAGCGCATTCCACATCATGGCGATGATCCTTTTGTTTTGGCGCAGACAACGCAGGCATGATTTTCAGCCCGCACGACATATCCGCCAGTTTGCACGAAACTTCCAGGCGTCACGAATCTTGAGTCACAAGAAAGCTTTCCCGACAAGAGCAAAAACGTCCCTTCGTCAATGCCCTGGGGAGCGAGAACAGCCCCGGCTGGTACGTTGAGTAATGAACCTCGGCGCAGCGTGCGGAAGAGGGAAGAAGCGGCGGTTTTCAGAGCCGGGCACAGGGTATGGAGGTAGGCGGCCACATCGGCCTCCGAGAGGCTGCAGAGTGGTGCCTGGGTCAACTCCGGACAAAGGGCAAATGCCTTGTCTATCCAGTGCCGGTTTGCGTCAAGATCGCGGTTGAGAACCCGAAACGGCGAACGCAAGCGCGTAAACCAGCGCATGTCGTCCGCCACGAGAAACATGGGCACGCGAAAAACACCAGCCTTAAGGTTGCCTCCCTGCCCATACTGGCGGTAGCCGAGTCGTTCGTACATGGCCACCATACGCGGTGTACAATAGTGTAGCGCGTAGTGGTAGCCTGAGTCCAGGAAAAACCGGGCCAGGCGTAAGCAAATGTCACCGAACAAGGCGGAATGGCGCACGCCTTGAGCAATGATGGTGCGCGAGATGATGGTCGTGCGCGGGAGCATAGCCCCAAGTCGCGGCAAATCCAGAAGTTGAATCCATTCCGCCAGCAGACTGGGTTCACTTGCCGGTGTGGCCGTGCCCACGGCCAGCACCTTGCCGTCTGAAGCGCGAGCCAGGAAGTGCCAGGAGGCATCGTCATGCGGCAGCCAGACACGACGGGCAGCGTGATCCGTACCGGGCAGATATTCATGCCTGGCGAAATACTGCTCGTAACGGAAATGGTAGACTTCTTCCCGACTTTGCGCGTCCCTAGCCTCTTCCCAGACAAAGGCGCTCGTCTGCATGGCACATCCTCAACGCGTTTTGTCGTCCGTGCCCACGGCCAAGCCTTCCAGGGCTGCGCGTACGGCAGGAAAACGGCGCAGGAAAAAGGGACAAATCCCAAGCAGCATGCCTTTTCCGACGCTGGGATCTGGGCTTGCCTCGTCCACAGCCTGAACATGGGACAGGACATCCTTGGGCACATCCGCAGTCGTGGCCAGTCCGGCTAGGCCCAGTGGCTCGAGGCCAAAGCGCTCGGCCAACAGGAATATTTCGGCGACCCGACGGGCAGAAGCACCTTTTTCCAGAAGTAGGGCCACGGCTTCGGGGGATGTTGCCGCAACAAAGCCCTGCGGCCCGGGCAACCAGCATTGGCACGGCGCCGGACAGGCATGGCAGGCCAAGGAACGACCCACGGGCAGAATGTGCGTCGGCGTGCCTGGACGTGCGGCCTGCAAGACCTTGCCATACTCGGCTGCAGTCAGCAGAACGGAAGGCGCAGCAGCACGGCCTGCGTTGTCTAAGGGCAGGGGCGAAAGATAGGGGCTCGCGCCGTGCAGGCAGAGTCCCACGAGATTGTGTTCGGCCATCCAGTGCGCCGCCAGGGCGCTGCGCGGGGCCAGACCATGATCCCAAACCAGGGCGGGAGATGCGCAGTGCGCAAAGGCCGCAGACCCGGTGACCACGCACAGGATGTCATCGTCAGCCCCATGTTCTTGGCGTACAGCGCGCAGCAGGGCCGCACGCTGCGTCGGCGCGTCTGCGCCGGACTCGGCGTCCAACAGACGGATGCCCTGTTCCGTAAGGGCTAGTCCGCTGGGGCGTGTGGCCTTGCCGCACAAGACAAGAGCATCTAGTCCGCAGCGGCGCAGGGCCGGGCCAAAGTGCCCCTTAAGCAGGCAGGTCTTGTCGCCGCAGCGCGCAGTGAGCAGACAGGATGCTGGGGCAAGACTGCCCGTCAGCCGTCCTGCAGCGAACACAAGGGAGTCGGCAAAGATTTCCCCCAGGCAGGCCAAGTCCCGATTCTGCAGGGCAGGTTCGGGCAGGGGCTGGAAAACGACCGATGCGCTGGCGAGGTCCACGATGGCGATGCGGTCAAGAAAAAAATTCATCAAAAATTCCTTACGAGTTTGAAACATGCCCCATCAGGGGAAAAATGCGCTTGAAGGATGGCGAAGCCGAGGTTTTCCTTATCGTTCCTCATACCGCATACCTTCAGGAATGGCAGCACGGTTCCTATCCGCTGCTGGCGGCGTCTGTGGATGGAGCCGACTGTGGAGGGGCCTTTTCCCTCTTGACGGCTGTGATCGGGGGTAGGCATCCCCGTCGCGTGCGTGGCCTTTGCCAGACAAAGCGGATGGATGCGGCAGCATGCGGGCAGGCGCTGACGCAGCGTAGACAGGTGATGCATTCCGCCATGTCGATCTTGGGACTGATGCCCTGTACCAGTTGCTCCTGGGGTATGATGCCCATGGGACAGGCATCGGCACAGCGCATGCAGGAGAATTTCTTGCAGCGTGCGGCCCCGATTTCGATGCGCACGAGGCCCAGTTTGGCGGCCAGCCCGAGAGTTGCGCCAACAGGGCAGAAATAGCGACACCAACTGCGGCGCTCACCGAGATCAAGGGCGGCCACAGCGGGGACGATGGCCGCTTCGGCACCGGCCATGATGGAATTAAGCCCATAAGAGCGACACACAGTACCGATGGGGCATACGGCGCAAAATGCCTGTGTGCCAGCTAGGCTGGCGGCTGCCAGCGCCCCAGCGCCTACTCCGTATGTGTTCTGCCGCTTACGCAAGAAGGCTGGCAGTCGAAAGAGCTTGCCCGGGATACACTTGTCAACCAGATCCAGTACAAAGCCAAAGGGACAGAGCCAGCCGCAGAAGGCCCGGCCAAAGACAAAGCTGACCGCCATGAGCAGCAGACCGGCACTGAGCGTCGTCCAGAGTATGGCTTTTGCGGAAAAAACATTTTGCAGCACGCCAAAAGGACAGGCAAGATCCAGTGTGGCCAGGTTTACGGAGCAGACGCTGCCCACAAGCACGACCACGAGGAGCAGAAAACTCAGCGCCTGGCATAACCAGCGCAGGGGCGGAATCCACAGCCGTCGCCGCCCCTTGGTATAGGAGAGCGCTTGGTGCGGACAGGCTTGCACGCAAGCCGGATCGCCGCCGCAGAGGTCACATTTGACCACTTCCCCCTGTGCTGTGCGGAAGGGTGCGCCTTCTGGACAGGCGGCAAGACACAGCCCGCAGTTGACGCACAGCCTTTTGTCCATGCGCACGATGCCATCCTTGCCCTTGGATATTGCTCCGTTGGGACACGCCTTCAAGCATTGCGGATCCAAACAGTGCTGACAGAGAACCGCAAAACTGGTACCGATGTGTGCATCGCGGAAAAGCCGCACACGCGAGGCCCGCGCTTCATTTTTGCGCTCTTGTCCAACCATGTTTGCACATGCCGTGGCGCAGAGACCGCAGCCCGTGCATTTCGTGGGGTCAAAGACGACGCCAGGTCCGCGTCTGACTATCGTGCCCGTGGCTCTGGACGGCGGAAAGAGGTCACGCATCCTGTCCAGCGGCTGAGACGTGTTTTGGCTCATCAAAAGTTCCTTTCTATCAAATATATGTTCCACATGCCGTGGGCAGCAACCTAGCCATTGTTGGCAACATAGGCACGGCGTTTGCAATCAGGGCAGAGTTCTGTATAGGCGAGCGGATGCGCAAAATCCGCACCCACCGCCCTGGACAGATAGCGCACGCTCGTGGCAGGAAGAAGGGGTGTGCCGCAGACTGCGCAGACGCCGACATGCCAAGAGTGCAGTTGCTGGCGCAAATCCGCGATGAGTCCAGCAACGTCCACGCCAGCCGGGCAGACATCAGAACAGGATCGGCATTGCAGGCAGTGGACTAAGGCAGGCATGTTTTCCACAACCTCGCCGGCCAATGCCTGCTGAACCGCGCCGCGGGGAGTTACCTGACGTGCGGTTGACATGGTTGTTTCCGTTTCCTCGGGTGTGTTGGGCCTAACTGTTGTGCTGGACGCAAGGGCGGTCTCGGCCATGGGGCAGAGGGCAGCGCATTTGCCACAATCCACGCATTGCCAGCCATTTCTGGCTGACAGTATGGCAGCATAGGGATGACTCATGCCGATGTTCCTCCTTTGAGGCTGTCCTGCCATTGGGGCGCAGCAAGCTGGAGTCGCTGCCTGCGCAAAGGCGAAGCCATGCCCTCGCCGGAACAATAGCCCAAGTTCGCCAGGCTGGAGGCCACGGATTGATGCAGGCGCAGCAGGGGGATACCCTGGGGGCAGGCATCCTG
>JAFTCE010000057.1 GCA_017454855.1 Desulfovibrio sp. | reverse complement strand
TTTCTGGCGGAGAGGGAGGGATTTGAACCCTCGATACAGGTTTAAGCCCGTATACTCGCTTAGCAGGCGAGCTCCTTCGACCGACTCGGACACCTCTCCAAAGTTCTCATCAATGTGTTGGAAATAGATATAAGCAGACATCTGAATTGTCAATACTGTTTTGACCCGAATTTTTGCCATTGAAATGTACTGCGGAAGGTTCAAAATTTTTCTGGAATCTCATGTCGCTCTGGGCTAAGATGCGCGAAAAAGGATGTATGTCCACAACAAGTCCTGTAACTTGCCATGCCACTGTTGTCGACACTGACATCTACTTGAGAAATCCCTGTTTCGGCAGCGCATCTTGAACTGCCAGAGCGGGCAGCACATGCCATTGTGGATATAGCTGGCATGTTTATACGCCATGCGCCGGAGGATTGTGCGCACACGCAGCCCGTGAACATGGTTTTTAGCCGAAACCATGAGAAGTCCACTGCTCCGCTGGAGCAAAGGGGGACGCATGCATTATGTTTCCAAATTCTTGATCCTTGTCGCCGTGTTCTGCATGGCCCTTGCCCTAGCGCTTTTGTTGCAGATTGGCGTCGCTGCTCTGCATGCGGCAGACGCCCTTTACCCGGGTGCTGGGGCATGGCTGTGCCTGATTCTTGTCGTTGCCGAGCTGCTGGCCATGTTTTGGCTGTACAAAGCCTTGTTTGCGCGACAGTCCAAACTAGTGCTGCGGCAGGACGCTACAGAAGAGCAACGACAGGCGTTCCTTTCAGAAATGCAGCGTCGTCTTGCCCGCAACAGCCATGTGCTGGCAGCGGGTCTGACGCCAGAAGCGCCGGACTTCCTCAAGCAAGCCTTGGCAACTCTGGATGCTTGCGCCGAAAAGGAAATTCGCTCCAGCGGGAAAAAAGTTTTCTTGGGCACAGCCCTGGCCCAAAACGGTCGTCTGGACGCGCTCATTGTCTTTTTTTCCCTTTGCCGCATGGTCTGGCGCATTTCCGCCATATACAACCAGCGCCCCACGCCAAGGGAAATCTGGAGCGTATATTCCACGGTTTCATCGTCGACCTTTGTGGCCTTCTCCATTGAGGCCCTGAATATTCCCCAAACCATTGCCGACGCCCTCAACGAACTCATGCCATCCGTAAGCCCGGCCATGGCCGCATCGTCCGTACCCTTTGTGGGCGCGGCCATGCATGTTTTTACGGCCTCCGTCATTGACGGCGCTGCCAACTGCCTCCTGGCCGTGCGTTCAGGGGTCATTACGCGCAGGGCCTATCGCTACGCCATATATGGCGGGACGGAAAATTTGCGCAGTGCCACCGTGCGTGAAACCGGCGCCATTCTGCTGGATATTACCCAGGAAACCCTGGGTTCCATTATCAAGACCATGAAAAGGGAATTGCAGGATCTTTCCCTAAATAGTGGCAAAAAACTTGTGGACAATGTGGGTCGGGCCACGGCGCACGTCAGCGGCACGGTTGTGGACGCGGCTGCCGATACGGTCGAAGCTGTGGGCGACGGGGCACAAAAAGTGGCGGATTGCGGCAAGGCCACTGTGGAAGCCGTGGTGACGGGCATGAAGAAAGTATCGGAAACAGTGCGAGATGGCGCCGATTCACTAGGGAACACGGCGCGCAAGGCAAGCTCCACGCTTGTAGAAGGAGCGCAGAACGCTGGTACGGCTGTTCTTGCCGGGGGACGCAGTGCCATCGATACGGCGGCTTCGGGCATGCAGAAGGCCGCTGGCAGCGTAAAAGAGAAGGCCCAAACCCTGGGAGACATGGCCCAAGACGTAGGCGATGGCGTCAAAAACGGCTTAGGTCGTGCTGGAAACGTCCTGGAGGCCGTCGGCGAGGAAACGGCCTTTCAAGTGCGACGGGCCACATCGGCATTATGGAACGTCCTGCGCAGACGTGACAAAAAATCCTGACAGCGTTCATGTTTTGAGAACGATCCACAGGCACACTGTCGAAAGTGACGAGCCAGTAGTTATTTCGAAAATGAACCATGCAAGGACTTCTCTTTGCTGCCATCATTGGCGTGAGTTCCCCTGTGCGCAAAGACATACCAGGAGGTATGATACCTGCCCTTACATGTGTAACGTACGCATCTCCCCGACGCCATAGGCACGCCTATGCCGAAGCGGCATCAACGTTTGGACATGTGCAGGCTGACACAGCGCAAAGGCGTTTAACCAGGATGGATAGTGTATGGCAAAGCAATCCAAAACTCTTGAACCTGAAGAACTAGGCGCACCCAAACGCGGCATCCTGCGCTCGCTGCTCCGCATCCTGTTGGTATTGCTGCTTTTGGGCCTTGTCGTCGGCCTTGCCTTTGTCGGCTGGAAATTCAAGGACAAAATTTTCCCTGCCCAGAAGAATACGACCGTTGCCACATCCGGCATCTCCCTTGTGCCGTTTTGCGATTCCTTGAGCCAGAATGTCTATGCGCTGAAATTGACCAATGGCTATGGCGAAGTGCTGGCCGTCCTGCATGAAAACGGAGATGGTCTGGCGCAATGCGGCGAGGGGGCGGAAAACGGCTACGGCAAGGTCGTCTTGCGTAACGGCAAGGCATATCATCAACTGCCCCGAGCAAAAGGCAAATAGGTGCCCCATTGTCATGGATAGCTGCTCCGGCTCTTAACTTGCACGGCAATTCCTGGTAGAGAGCAAGACGTTTTTTCCCATTGAATCGGTTTCCCTAATCACGCGGACATTTCATGGAGGGTTGCATATGGCAGAGACCAATGAAGAATTTACATGGCATTGCCAACGCATGGGGGGGGCGGATCAGGTCACGCTGACGACTATGTCTGAATTACGCCACCTGCGGGAACTGGATCCCAAACTCTGGGCTGCAATGAGTTGTCCGGCTACCGGCATCGAATTTGACCAGCGTACGCTCCAGCTGCTGGATGCCGATCACGATGGCCGCATACGCATTCCCGAGGTACTAGATGCCGTGGATTGGCTGTGTGCCCGCGTCAACGATACTGCCGATATAACGAAGCGGCCCGAGGCCCTGCCTCTTTCGGCCATTGATGAAACATCGGATGAAGGTAAGCGATTGCTTACCACAGTGCGTTCCGTTCTCGCCGTACTTGGCCGTCCTGACGCCGACAGTCTCACTCAGGAAGAGATGGAACAAGCCGTATCCGGGGCAGCTGGGCAATCCTTCAACGGCGATGGCATCTTGCCGCCCCTGCCCGAAATGGACGATGCCGTGCGTGATTTTGTCCAGGCCGGGCTGGACATTGTGGGCGGCGCACGCGATGCTAGCGGCGTAGCCGGCCTGAACAAGGAGCTGGCGGATGCGCTCGTTGCCGAACTCAACGCTTGGCAATCCTGGCGCGTCCAAGTAGCGGAAACGCCGCATCCCGTGAAGGACACGCCCGAGGCCTGGGGGCTTCTGGAAGAGATTCGCGCTAAGGTAGACGACTTCTTCCTGCGCTGCCAACTGGCCGCCTTTGCGCCGCAGGCCGAAGCTCCGCTTAACGAAGAAGAACGTCTCCTGGCCGCAACGGACAAAGCCGAAATTGATACAAATGCGCTCTTGTCCCTGCCTCTGGCGCGCATCCGGCCTGAGGCTACCCTGCCGCTGACCACGGGTCTCAACCCGGTCTGGCAGGATCGCATCCTGCGTTTTGCGGCCTTGGTTCGTCCGCTACTCTCTTCGCCGACGACGCTTTCTCTGGATGACTGGAAGAGCGTGCAAGAGGCATTGGCGCCTTACGGCACGGCCCTGAACGCGCGTCCTGCCGTGACGGTTTATGAGGCCGGAGACTTTGCTCCGCCTGTCGACGCTGCGGCGGCCCTCGACGCCCTGGGCGAAGAAGGCGTAGGCCGTCTTCTGGAAGGCGGCGTAGCGCAGCGCTTCCAGGATATGTGTGACAAGGATCTCGCCAGCGCCGCAGCAGCCGAGGATATCGCCGAACTGGAACGCCTGGTTCTCTACTATCGGCATCTGCACCGTCTGCTGATGAATTTCGTTTCTTTCTACGATTTTTACAGCCTGCGCCAGGACGTCCTCTTCCGTGCCGGCACTCTGTACATGGACGGTCGTTCCTGCCAACTCTGCCTGCCCGTGGAAAACATTGACGCGCACAACGCCATGGCTGGCATGAGTCTGCTCTGCCTTTTGTATTGCAAGTGTACACGGCGGGTCAGTGACGGCTCGCCTTCAGGAGAACGCATCATCATGGCCGCCCTGACGGCGGGCAGCGATGACGTGCTTGTGGAAGGCCGCAATGGCGTTTTTGTGGACAATACCGGGGCAGACTGGGATGCCACACTGGTCAAAATCGTGCATAATCCCATCAGCTTCCAACAAGCCACCTGGGCGCCGTACAAGCGCATAAGTCAGCTCATCGGTGAGCAGATCGCCAAGTTTGCCGCAGCCAAGAATGCCCAAGCCCTGGATGCCGCCAAAGGCGCCGTGTCAGCCTTGCCCAAACAACCGGCTGCCCCCTTTGACATGGGCAAGAACGTGGGCATTTTCGCCGCTGTGGGCATCGCCCTTGGAGCCATTGGCACAGCCGTTGGCAGTATTGCCCAAGCCCTGTTTTCGCTGTCATGGTGGCAGTTCCCGCTGCTCATCATCGGCATTTTCCTCGTCATCTCCGGTCCTTCGATCTTCATGGCCTGGCTCAAATTCCGCAAGCGCACGCTGGGACCGGTGCTGGAGGCTTCTGGCTGGGCCGTCAACTCGCAATTGCCCATCAATCTCAAGCTGGGCAGCGCCCTGACGGCCATTGCCAAGCAGCCTGAAAATATTGAACGCCGTTCCATCATTGATCCCTTCCTCGAAGAAAAGAAAAGCCATACCGGTCTTTGGGTGCTGCTGGGCATTCTGATTGCAACCTTGGCGCTCGGTGGTTGGCTATGGAAGAGCGGTCTCATGAGCGACATGGCCGCCTATGTTAAGAAGCAGGTTCAACAGGTAGAACAAGCGGAAAAATCTCCGGCCAAGCCTGAGGCTCCCGCGCAGCCCGTGGACACCAAGGCAAAGAAGCCAGATCAAAAGGATGCCGAAGCCAAGCCCGCCCCCAAGGATGAAAAGAAGGCGGACACTAAGGAAGACAAGAAAGCGGAACCTGCCAAATAGAGACTGCTGGCCTCTGGCAATGGAGATGGTCGGGCCTTTGGGGTGTCCCCCCTGCCCCACCATGACTGCTAGCAATGCGTGCTACTGCGAGGATACCTATGCTAAAATTATGCTTCGCCTTGCTGTTTCTCCTGGTCGCAAGCCCTGGCTTCTCCGCTCCGTGGATGGCCTATGTGTTTTCCGTGGAAGACGGCAATACCGTAACCGTCAGCACACAGCCTGATGCCAAAAAAGCGGATCATGTGCTGCATTTTTACGGCGTAACCGCTCCCTCGCTGCGTCAGCCTTGCGGCAATGAGGCCCTCGCTTTTCTACGTCAGACGCTGCCCAAGGGTACTCGCGTTGGGGTGGACGTGATCCGAGAGACGGACAAAGGCATCATGCGGGCGCTTGTGCAGGTGCGCGGCGATTCCGTCAATTATCAGCTCGTGGTTCAGGGCTTGGCATGGGTGGACAGGCAGGAATGTAAGGCCGTATTCTGCCGCCGCTGGTATATTCAGGAACATCAGGCCGTGCAGGAACGTCTGGGACTCTGGCGATTGAATATGGCCACGCCTCCTTGGCAATGGGGCAACAAATAGCCCCATGTGCATTCCTAGGATGCAGCGCAGGCATCCTCCGATGCAGTAGTTCATGCTCAAAGGCCCGATGATGTCGTATAGTATGTCATCGGGCTTTTTAGGGTTAACACGGTGTTCTTAGCTGCGACGCCCATCAAACGCATTTCCCCTGAAGGGGAGGTTTCAAACTACTAAGGAAGTTTTGATGAAATCCCTGTGGATAGGAATGTGCCTTGTCATTGTAACCGTACTCACGGGTGGCTGCACCAAGGAGACAGAAACGTCTGTCATTGTGCGCCTTGGTACCGGAGGCACGGGTGGAAATTATTACAGTTACGGCGAAAATTTGGAACGTCTTGTACGCACCAAGACCGCCTACGGCATGGAAACGCGAACCACTTCGGGTTCCGTGGCCAACGTACGTTTGCTCCGCGAGGGCTATGTGGACATGGCCCTGGTGCAAAGCGACACTTTACGTGATGCCCTGCAAGGCAAGGGAGCTTTTGCCGCCCCCCTAACCGGGGTACACCCGGTCACGGGTCTCTATACCGAGAGTTGCCAACTTGTTGTTTCCGCAAACTCAGGCATTACCTCTGTGGAAGAGCTTGTGGGGAAGCGTGTTTCCATAGGTGAAGACCATGCAGGCGTACGCCAAAACGCCCTCAAAATTTTGCAGACCGCTGGGGTTCCCCTGGACACCTTGCACATCGTCCGCCTGTCCTTCAGCGATGCGGCGTCAGCCATGTCCCGAGGAGAGCTGGACGCGTTTTTTGTCACAGCCGGTGCGCCAACAACCTCCATTTCCGCTCTGGCACGCAAAATGCCCATTCGCCTCGTGCCTCTTTCGGAAACACTCATCAACAGAATTTGTGCCTCGGATCCCGCATACACAGCCACTGAGATTGCCGAACATTCCTATGAAGGCCAGCCTTCCGCCGTACACACCGTGGGTGTCACGGCAGTTCTGGTCGCGGCTGACACTCTCTCTAAAGATGCCGAAAAGGCCATTGTGGACATTGTGACGGAACACGGGAGCAAACTCAAAAAAATCAGCTTTGGTGTGCCCGCAACACCCAAGAAAGATGAAGGCATGCTCATCATACCAGTGAACATGTATCTGACGCTTGCCCTGGCTGTCTGCGTACTCTATCTTGGCGTGTTTGTGCGTCGGCGTGTGACTTTTTTGGAAACCTTCTGTATCCCGGCGCCCGTCATAGGCGGTCTGATTTTTGCCGTCATATCCTGCGTCTTCCATGCCCTGAATCTTGCCGAATTCCATTTCGACGAAACCTTGAGAAATGTGTGCATGATCATGTTTTTCACCTCAGTGGGATTTCAGGCCAATTTCAAGGTACTCAAAAGCGGTGGCCTACCCCTTTTGCTCTTCCTCGCTTGCGTTGTGGGATTGATCCTGCTCCAAAATGCACTTGCCGTGGGTTTGGCGCATGTGGTGGGCGTCACGCCCTTCATTGGCTTGTGTACGGGTTCCATACCTATGGTTGGCGGTCACGGCACGGCAGGAGCTTTCGGCAGCGTTCTTCAGGATTTGGGATTGGAAAGCGCTGTCACCTTGTGTACTGCAGCGGCTACGTTCGGCCTGGTGGCAGGTTCCCTCATGGGTGGCCCCCTCGCACGGCGTCTCATCATCAAGCATGATCTGCTCACGACGGCGCGGGATATGGATGCTTCAGTACTTGTGGAAGACCAGATGAGGCATCGCCGCAAGGTAAGTATGTATGCCCCCGCCGCCTATCAGCTTGCCATTGCCATGGGACTCGGAACCCTTGTCTCGTATGTCTTATCCAAAACGGGCATGACATTTCCGGCGTATATCGGGGCGATGATCGTTGCGGCCATCATACGCAATTTCGGCGAATTTACGGGAAAATTTGAAGTTCATATGGGTGAAATCAATGACCTTGGCGGCATCAGCCTCTCGCTCTTTCTTGGCATAGCCATGATCACGCTCAAATTATGGCAACTGGCATCACTGGCGCTGCCGCTTTTCATCCTTTTGACAGCACAGGCCGTTCTCATGGCTGCCTTTGCGTATTTTGTGGTTTTCAACATTATGGGCAAGGATTACGATGCGGCAGTACTCTGTGCTGGCTGCTGCGGCTTCGGCATGGGCGCAACCCCTAATGCCATGGCAAACATGCAGGCGCTCACAGAAAAATTTTTGCCTTCTATCAAGGCGTATATTCTTGTGCCCATCGTCGGGAGCATGTTTGCAGATTTCTTCAACAGTCTGATAATAACCTTTTTTATCAATTTTGTGTAAACGCAGGAACTGGTGGAAAACGCTCCCACAAGGAGGGAGGTGTATGGAGTCCAACGCCAAATTACGAAATGAGTCGGTACGCGTCGCTGTGGAAGATCTCGCTGTGCCGGAAATCATCTTTCCCAACGAGGGGGAGACGCCAACAGATGCCGATGCCATGCCACCAGACGAAACCATAAATTATCGCTGTGCAGTCCCTGAAGTGCATGTCGAACGCAAGCAAAACAATCCCGCCCATTGACCTTTCCCTCATGGCCGGGATGTGTGCCCATTCCCCGACAGGCAGAACGATAGGCGTTTAAAGGAGACAAAAGTGCATGAAAAAAATCGTCCTTGCTGGCGACTCCCTGGCTGTCGGTCTTGCGCCTCCCCTGCAGCGCTTGCTGCCGCATGTGCTGCCGGTGGCACAAGACGGACGAAGGGCTTGCGATGCCCAGCACATTCCAGAAGACGCCTCTCGCGTCATTCTTTCTCTCGGCACCAATGATGTCGATCGGAAGGCTCCTTTGGGCTGGGAAAGCGCCTATGCCCAACGTCTACAGGCCATCATGCGTACGGCCCCCGGCGCACTCTGGGTCTGGCTGCTCCCTCCGCCCATGGAGGAACCGGATCGGGAATTCTTTGTCCAGCAACGCCGAACCATCATCCGGGCAACGGCTGCACTCCACATGGCCCTAGTCATGGAGCCTTGGCCTGGAGCTGACTATACGGCTTTCCTCAATGGCTTGCGCATTCGGGATGAAGACGGCATACATTGCACACCACACGGCTATGCCCTCTGGGCACAAGCCATTGTGGATTTTCTTGAACGTGCGCAGGAGCCACTGTGCCAGCGCGCAGGCTTCAAACGCTGATAACATTAAATCTATGGCAACAAGCGCAGCGCAATGACGGCGCATGCCTGCGCGTCGGCCAGTGCGTGGTGGTGACGAGTCAGGTCATAGCCGCAAGCTGCGGCAACGGTGTGAAGCTGATGATTGGGCAGGGTTCGACCAAAATGACGCCGCGAGGCCGCAAGCGTGTCAAGAAAACGATACTCGGGATATGGCAGCGCATAGGCCGCAAAAACGGCCTTCAGGCAACCTTCATCAAAACGGGCATTGTGGGCCACAAAAGGTATAGTGGAAAGAGTGCGATGCCTGCTGGTGCCGCCCCCTTGCCCACCAAGAAACGCACGCCGCACACATGCTTCGATTTTGAGCCAGACAGCGGGGAAACAGGGGGCATCCCGCACATCGTCATGACCCAGTCCGTGAACGCGCTGACAAAAGCTGGCGAAATAGTTGGGACGGGGGTGGATAAGGCTGTAAAAGTTGTCGACCACCTGCCCATCCCGTACCAGCACCAGGCCAACGGAACAGACGCTGCTCGGCTTCCCATTGGCTGTTTCAAAATCAATGCAGACAAAGTCCTTCATGGGACGTCGATGCGCTCAATTTTGAAGATCACGGGCCTGGTGCCGTCAGAACAGCACGTGATCATACAATTTTCCTCTCTCATCCACCCCTTCATAATGGAACCGCCCTGCAATCCCGCATAGATATAGCGCGATATGGCGTCCCACGCTTCCGAGCAGTGGGGCATTTTCGGGCCGCCCGCAACGGCATCGGGATCTCCCGTGGTCTTGGTCAGGGTGTTCAGCCCCATATGCCAGAAATCATCCCTACCGCCATCACGTTCAAAGAGAAATTCATCACCAACATTGTAACAAGGACACGCTCCGACATGCGGATCAGCGCAGTACTGCTGCTGCAGTTCCGGGTACAGCTTCTTGTCAACAACTGTTACTTTAACCGTATATTTCATAAGATTCTTTTCCTCCAAAACTACGGCATTAGCGTGTTGAAAAATCTTTGTAATATTATATTTTTTTGAGGAAATTTCAAGTAATTTTCATGTCTGACCTGGCAGATCGCACCGAGGCTTTGCAGCGCACCAGTGGAACTGTAAGGGCGAAAATCCTTGCCAGTCCCAAAGAACTCGGATAAACATTCTTCGTTTTTATATCTTGCCCTCCCGGAAAAACAAGGAGAACGCCATGTCCTATGTGCAAAACGTTATGGATGATCTGAGCGCAAAATACGCCCATGAACCCGTGTTTCTGCAGGCAATCCAAGAAGTGCTGCAAAGTCTGCAGCCGGTGCTGGACAAAAATGGCCAGTACGAAAAAAACAAAATTTTGGAACGCATCGTGGAACCAGAACGCACGGTCTGCTTCCGCGTCACCTGGCTGGACGACAAGGGCGAAGTACACGTCAATCGCGGCTACCGTGTGCAGTACAATTCGGCCATTGGCCCTTACAAGGGCGGTCTGCGCCTACACCCCAGCGTCAACATGGGCATTCTCAAATTTCTGGGCTTCGAACAAATTTTCAAGAACTCCCTCACGGGCTTGGCCATCGGCGGTGCCAAGGGCGGATCGGATTTCGATCCCAAGGGCAAGAGCGAAAATGAAGTCATGCGCTTCTGTCAGGCTTTCATGACAGAACTCGTGCGCTACATTGGCCCCACCATTGACGTGCCCGCCGGAGACATCGGCGTGGGTGGTCGCGAAATCGGCTTCCTCTTTGGCCAGTACAAGAAGCTCACCAGCCGCTATGAAGGTGTGCTGACCGGAAAAAATCTCCTCTTCGGCGGTTCCCTGGCACGCACGGAGGCCACCGGATATGGCGCTGTCTACTTTGCCCAGAGCATGCTGGAAGCGCGCAAAGAAAGCCTGGAAGGCAAGACCTGCGTCGTCTCCGGCGCTGGCAACGTGGCCACATACTGCTGCCAAAAATTGCTGCAAGTAGGCGCCAAGCCCGTCACCGTTTCCGACTCCAAGGGCATGATCCACGACCCCAATGGCATCAAGGTTGACGTACTCAAGCAAGTCAAGGAAGTAGAGCGTGCCCGCCTGACGCGCTATGCTGAATTGGTTCCCTCTGCCAGGTACACACCTGTGGAAGAATATCATACCGGTCGCAACGAAGTCTGGTCCGTGCCCTGCTACGCCGCCTTCCCCTGCGCCACGCAGAACGAGCTGAACAAAGCCGACGCCGAAGCGCTCTTGTCCAATGGCTGCAAATGCGTGACCGAAGGCGCCAATATGCCTTCCACACTGGATGCTGTGCATGCCTTCCTCAAGGCGGGGATCGCCTTTGGCCCGGCCAAAGCCGCCAATGCCGGCGGCGTCGCCACCAGCCAGCTTGAAATGGCTCAAAATGCCAGCATGCAGAGCTGGAGCTTTGATACGGTGGACAGTAAGCTCAAGGGCATCATGCAGGGCATCCACGCCAACGCCGCTGCCACTGCCGAAGAATTCGGACAACCAGGCAATCTTGTCATGGGCGCCAACATCGCCGGCTTCCGTAAGGTTGCCGATGCCATGATTGCCCAAGGCGTACTGTAACACCTTTCTTCACTGACACTTCCCCTGACAGAACCGCCGGTCGCGCCGGTGGTTCTGTATTTCAGGAAAGCATGTGCAAGTGTCTGTAGGCTCGCTGTGTGGCCATGCGACCGCGCGGCGTGCGCTTGAGAAATCCGCACTGTATGAGGTAGGGTTCATAGATGTCTTCCAGCGTGCGCACTTCTTCGCTGCACGCCACGGCCAGGGTCTTGACGCCCACAGGCCCCCCGTCGTAGTGCTGGATAAGTACCTCCAATATCCTGCGATCCATCTGATCCAGCCCCAATTCATCTACTTCCATGCGCTCCAGAGCAGCCGCAGCGCCCTGCTCCGTCACGCGACCGTCGCCATGTACCAGGGCGAAATCGCGCACTCGACGCAACAGCCGGTTGGCAATGCGCGGTGTGCCGCGCGAACGCCGTCCGATTTCAGCAGCGCCTTCCGGCGTCACATCTACTCCCAGAATGCGCCCCGTACGGCTCACAACGCGTGCCAAATCTTCCGGCGTATAATATTCCAGCCTGGCCACGATGCCAAAACGGTCACGCAGGGGCGAGGAAACAAGGCCCATACGCGTGGTGGCCCCCACCAGTGTGAAGGGTTCCAGATCGATTTTGACCGTGCGCGCCGCAGGACCCTGACCAATGACCAAATCCAACTTGAAGTCTTCCATGGCCGGATACAGCACTTCTTCCACGGCAATGGGCATGCGGTGGATTTCATCCACAAACAGAATGTCATGCCGCCCCAAATTTGTCAGAATGGCTGCCAAATCTCCGCTGCGTTCCAGCACTGGGCCAGAAGTGCAGACCAAGTTGACCCCCAATTCTGCAGCCATGATCTGAGCCAAGGTGGTTTTGCCCAAGCCTGGATTGCCATAAAACAACGTGTGATCCAGCGCCTTGCCCCGCTCGCGGGCCGCATCCAGATAGACGCGCAGATTGGCGCGCAGCTCGTTCTGACCAATAAAATCATCCAGGCTGCGCGGACGCACACTTTCCTCAATGGCAGCCGCAGCCTCGTGCTTTTCCGTGACGGGCATCACGCATTCCCCCTGGCCAAGGACTTGAGAACAGCGCGCAGGGCGCCGGTCACATCAAGATCCGGTTCATCCGTGAGCAGCTTCTTGACCAGCGGCGCGCAGTCATCACGCCCGTAGCCCAGGTTGGCAAGACCGTCCAGTACGTCAGCATAGACGGAACCGAGCTTGCCAGGCATGGTCATTGCAATTGCCTGCGAGTGTTCGTCAGCCTTGAGCTTGTACTTGAGTTCCAGAAAAATGTGTTCTGCTGTTTTTTTCCCGATGCCGGAAACACGCGTGAGGGCCTGTGCGTCGTCTTCCAGCACCATGCGGCGCAGGTCGTCAGGCCGGTACAGGGAAAGGATGGACAAGGCCGTGCGTGCACCCACCTTGGAAATGGAAAGCAGTACCTCAAAGGTGCGTCTTTCCTCAAAGGTGTCGAAACCATACAGGGCAAGAGCATCCTCTCGCACGGCCAGACTGGTGTGCAGGGCCACAGTCTCTCCCCTGGCGGGAAGTGCGGAGAGCGTATGCAGGGGCAGGGCGATCTCATAGCCAACGCCCCCCTGGGTCAGCACAAGGCAATTATTGTCCCAGACCTCGGCCAAACGGCCTTCGATATAGCCTATCACTGTTGAACACATCCCCATGTTTCAAAGGCTGAAAAATATTTGCCACGTCCGGCTGCCTGTTGCCAAGATGGACAAATGGATTTACACATGTCTGCATGAAATACCTGCTCTGTCTAAGCGCCCTGCTGGGGTGTCTGTGTGTTTCCGGCTCCGCAGCAGCATGGGACGGCTTTGACGCCGACTCCGCCGATCTTGTTGCCGTGACCCCCGATCGCATTCCCCGACAAGGGGATACCGTAGACGTACACAACTATGACAAGGACAGCACGGAATCATGCCTAGTGCAATCCGTCACCCGCAACACCCGCACCGTAGAACTTGTCGTGCGTACGGCATCAGGCACGTTGCACACACTGGTCATGGAAGGACGTTGAACAATGTCCAAAACGCCACACGGTCAGCGCTATTCCTTCTCCCTTTCATAGCCGGGCAGAAGAATGCTGGCGCTCTCGGCTTGGCTCTGTCCCTTGGGGCATTGCGCCTGCAAGTGACAGATTTCACAGCCTCCCCGGAAGGGATAATGCGTGACTACGGCATAGCGCAAGGCAAGCACAGAGGAATCTTCCCTGTAGGACAAGCCCTGGGATGCCAAAGCCGCACGCAATGCTTCCGTGGGACGCGGCGACGGTGCGCAGCCGCCATCTTCCACTTGAGGCAGCATTTCCTGCACGGCTGTCATGCACATGAACTGCGCGAGATTATTGTACATAAAGCCGTCAGAAGCCGACTTTCCCCAGGCATCATCCACGGTTTTTTCCACGGATTCGGGCAACCATACGGCCAGATAGGAAATCTTACCGGCAACAATTTCACAAACATGCAGCTCCGACAGCCATTGGCCCCACATGGCCACAAGACGCTCCAGAATCGCGCCTCCGAGACGCGTTTCATGGCTCATTTCCATGAAGGCTTCCAGGCTGAAGTAGGGACGAATATCGTGCTGCCGTAGTTCATAGAGGGGTGGTGCAGTTTTGGTCACAATGACTCCTTGTAGGCATCAGAGGTGCTGCAACAATGACCATTGCCAAATCATTCTATTCACCATGCGCACTGCGTCAAGAGGCAGAAGCCTCAGAGAATGCCAGATCATAGCCGCACTTGGCAGAAAGACAATTTTAGCATAAGCAAATCTCGATTGCGCTGTTGCGCAGGTGCCTCAACTGGACACGAGTTCTTACATTTTCGAGGATATGCATGAAGAACCACGATGAAGCTCCTACCAAGATACGCTACCAATATCAGATGGACGGTCACGCTCGCCTGGAGACGGCCCACGGAGTCTGGGGCGGCATCAATCCCCAGGGCGAAATTGAAATGAATTTTTATTACGAAAGCGATGCCCTACCCGCCTATTCCGAACAGATCATTGCCCCGGACGGTTCTCTTGGGCACGAAATTCTGCCCGAAGAACAGGATACACGTGTGGTCAACCGCTACATTCACAGCCGCGTATTGCTCAACTATCACACAGCTCGAGCGCTGCTGGAATGGCTGGAAGATCAGGTCGCCGTCCTGGAGGAGGAAGGTCCACCCAACATGTACGAAACCCCCATGAATATCGAACAATAGGCCATGCAAGGAAAAAAAACCTTCCACATCATTACTTTTGGCTGTCAAATGAACGTACGCGACTCCCAATGGCTGGGACGTGCGCTCATGGCCCGCGGCTTCAGGGAAGCCCCCCTGGAACAGGCCAGAGTGGTGGTGGTGAACACCTGCTCTGTTCGTGAAAAACCAGAGCAAAAGGTCATGAGCGCCTTGGGTCGCATTCGGCAGGCTACGGGCGGAGACAGCCGCGTCCTCGTCTGCGTGACGGGCTGCGTTGCCCAGCAATTGGGCACAAGCCTGTTTGCAAAGGAACAGCAGGTGCGCCTCGTGGCGGGCAGCGACGGCATTGCCAACGCGCCCCAAGCCGTGGAGCGCCTGCTGGAGGAGCCGGAACTGCGCCTTGATCTGCTGGATTTCACGCAGCACTATGTGGAACGGGAACCAGCGCCCGCGCCCGGAGGCAAGGGCGGCCCGCTTGCCTATGTGAACATCATGCAGGGCTGCGACAATTTCTGCGCTTACTGTATTGTGCCCTTTACACGTGGCCGACAGAAGTCCCGTAACTCCAAGGCTATTCTGGACGAATGCCGAACTGCACTGGCAGAAGGCGCCCGTGAGATTACCCTGCTTGGCCAGAACGTCAACGCCTATGGCCGGGACAGCAGCGGTGACAATGTCAGCTTCGCCCACCTGCTGCATGCTGTGGCCGCCCTGCCCGGCCTGACTCGGCTGCGCTATGTCACGCCCCATCCTAGGGATATGAGTTCCGACGACATTGCGGCATTTGCGGAACTCCCGCAACTCTGTCCCCGCCTGCATTTGCCCATGCAGGCAGGCTCGGACGCCGTGCTGGCCCGCATGCGCCGCCGTTATGACAGTACGGCCTTTCTCCACCTCGTAGAGGCCCTGCGCAAAGCCAGGCCGGATATAGCGCTGTCCACGGATCTCATCGTGGGCTTTCCCGGAGAAAGCGAAGATGACTTTCAGGAAACACTGCGCATGGTGCAAACCTGCGGCTTCATGTCCAGTTTTTCTTTCTGCTATTCGGACAGGCCAGGCGCACGGGCAGTCCTTTTTCCCGACAAAATCCCCGCAGAAATTGCCCAAGACAGACTCCTGCGCCTCCAGGCACTGCAGGACAAACTGACCAGCGCCTGGCTGTGGGGACGTACAGGCACCACAACGACCTTGCTCATCGAAGGACGCAGCCCCCGGGACTGGCCCGGGGAAGGTTTGGGCTGGCAAGGCCGCGACCCCTATGGCGTCCCCGTACACGTGAAACTAGCTGCGGAAAAGGATCACACGGGACAGCTCGTACCCGTTGTCATCACTGAAGCAAAAAAACATAGCCTCCTGGCCCAACGCCTGGAGGAGTCCCCCCAGGCGTCTAAACGACATCGACCTTGATGGTAGCTTAAAATCCCAATTTTCTGACAGACGATTCGAGTTTCAAGGCTTGTTCACGGCACAGGGCCTCCAAAAGCGTCTCATGGGCAACACTCCCCGGCTCTTCCAGCCAGAACTGCATCTTGACGGTCTGGAAATCGCCTGGCGTCAGGCATTTCTGGCAACGTAATGCCTCTAAAATCGACATCTGCGGCTCTCCGGCGGCCAAAGGTGCCAATAGTGTGCGATACAGGGTTTCCAATTGCTCTGGTCCGGCATAGCCAAACCGTATCTTAAAACTGAACCGGCGCATGGCGGCGCTGTCCAAAACCTCTCTGAAGTTTGTGGTGCAGATGCAGAACGAATTGCACTGTTCCAATTGCGTCAGGAACTCGTTGACTTGCGTAATTTCCCAGCTACGTTGCGCGCCCTCACGACCTTGGAGAAAACTGTCCACTTCGTCCATGATGAGGACAGCGCCTTCATCCCTGGCTTCCCGGAAGGCTGCAGCTATCCTTGCTTCCGTTCCCCCCACATACATATCCAGCAGATCGCTGGCGCGTTTTACCAAGCCAGGGCGATCCAACACGTGGGCAATGTGGCGCGCCATCGCTGTTTTTCCTGTACCAGGAGGGCCATAAAAGAGCATGTTGCCCATGCACGGCCTAAAACTGCCATTGTCTTGACGCATATACGCGTCCAGCTTACGGCAGCGAGCCACGAAGTCATGCACCGATCCCTGCATGCATGTGCCGTCCAAGGTAAAATCTTCCTCCTTGGGACGGGCTTTGCAACACGAAGGTTTTTCTCCGTCATGCTGCAAGGTCAGGTGGGCAGAAAGTATCTGCTCCAGCCTGGGCAAAAATTCCTCACGGCTGGCGATGGCCCTGGCCTGGCGCAGACTGCTCTCCATAACGGCCACTTGAACGGGATAGCGTTCGCTCAACTGTTGGATGACGTCATCCGACAAACGGCAAGCCAGGCGTAACCTTTTGGAGACAGCGCGCCACAAGTTGCAGCGCTCCTTCTTGTTCAATTCCGGAAAATGGATGCTGTAGGCAAACCTGCGGCGAATGGCCGGATCCAGATGCTCCACATGGTTGGTAATCCAGATGACGCTGACATTTTTCTGCTCCAAAAAGGCCGTAAGCCAGGCCTTGGGCGAAGCCATGTTCCGATGCTCGCCCTGATCCGTATCCAGAATGTATTCCGCCTCATCCACAAGGACAAAGGCTTTTTTGTGTTGTCCTGCCAGATGTATGCAGGCCACAAGGGCGGCACGCCTGTCTGCGGGACTGTCATCATCCTTGCAAGGCACTGCCCAGGCATTGACGCCCAAGGCATCCGCCAGGCAACGGGCAAAGGTGGTCTTGCCGGTTCCCGGAGCGCCATAGAGGAGGATATGCCTGGGCATATCGCCAGCATGTGCCAGGAGTTCCAGAACATGTTTCTTATCCTCTGCCTTGACATGGCACTGTTCAAAAGCAATGTCACTTTGACTGAGAGGAAGACAAAAGCTGCGCTCTAGATGTTCGTAGCTACCTTCACGCCAGGCAGTCTCAATGTTGGAACTCAAGTGCAGGTTATCGTAGCTATCGCTGAGAATGCCCATGGACAGCAACTGCGCTATCTGCGCAGAAAGCCGTGCTTCTGGTATATCAAGCATGGTTGCAAGGCAATGACGATTTTCATATTCATCGAAATCCTCATGACTGAAATAGCGGCATTTATTGTAATTGTGAACAAGAAAGGCAAACGTGCATATTTTCAACGCATCCTCATCCAGGCCAAAAAAAGTTGCCATATGCCCCACGATGTCAGGCTGCTTTTTTAGGCTAGCCGCCTGCTCCAGTGCGACAGCCAGAGCGTTTGCCACAACGGAACGCGTCGCGGGAAATGCATCCAGCAACGATTCAAAGGCATCCGGAAGATCACGCCACGACGTTTCCTGCATCTCCTTCAGCTTCTTCCTGACCTTCGCGGAAGCCAGAACACGCAACTTTTTCTGTGCGGCTTCCTGCTGCAAAGTGGTCAAGATAGGCTTCAGGGCATTGCAGCACCATTCAAAACAGCTAAAGAATCCTTCATCATATTGAAAATCCTGCACATCCATGAGCCTCCTAAGCCATTCTGCGACCTGAGCCTGCACATTCACGAGTTCAAAACGAGAAAAGTTCCCTGCATCCTTGCCAGCCACGGAAGGGCGTTTTCCCATGCATTGTCTCCTGTTTGCGCGCAGTATGGCATAGGGATATTCCAAAATCTGGAAAGTAAAAAATTTTTGTGAAATTTTTTTGCCATACCTCCAGACTATGGTTTTGTCTCTTTTTTGCGCATTGCCTGTCTCTTGCCCTGGGACATCCCAGAATGGTTCTTGCACAGGTTTCCATTGGCGGGTATGCTAGGGAAGCAATTTTGCTTTTCTAAGGGAATACGTGCCATGCTCAACAAGCCCATCCCCACACCTTCGCGTCCGCCAGCCATACTGCTTTTGTCGGAAAGCGATGATCCTGGCAATCTAGATAAAAGGGCGCTGCGCGAGGCCGGAGCTGGCCGTATAGAATGCATGACTTCGGGCGTCGCTGCCTGCCGTCTGCTGGCCGGTCCCCAAACCGGCGCAGCCAGATTCTTTCCGGATTTGGTGGTCTGCACCCAACGCCTGGCAGACATGAGCGGCGAACAGTTCTGCGCCATCCTGCGGCTGCACCCCCTTTTACTCGACTTGCCAGTACTGCTCATCCTGCCCCATGACAATGAGCTGGAGCAGCTCAAAACGCTGGGTTGCGGAGCCAGCGCACTTCTGGCCCGCCCCTACTCCGTACAGACGCTCAAGGCGCATATGGACAACTTGAGCGCCCCCCGCCGCTCCTTGGATGATCTGGAACGGGCCGAACGCCTTGCCGATACCAAAGCCTTTGATGCAGCCCTGTCCACGTATGGAATATTGCTCAAGCCTGTTCGCGCCCCGGAAGACTATTTTCGCGTGGGCATGCAATGCCTTGCAGAAGGCAAATGGAACTATGCCATCAATGCCTTCCAGAAGGCATTGCGCGGTGCGCTCATCCGGGGCAAGGCAGAACTGGGCATGGCCGCAGCCTGGAAAGGCAAGGGCGATATGAACCGCTACCGCGCCTATCTCGCCAAGGCAGCGGCCACCTTTGTCCACGCCAGCCAGTGGAATCGCGCTCGTGCGGTCTACGCCCGGCTGCTGCAGGAAGATCCCGACGCCCGCAGTCCCTTTCTGGCCGAGGCCGTGCAGCGCATACGTCAGGGGGAATACGAGGAAGCTGCGGCTGTTCTGGCCCAAGGCTACAGCCTGACTCCGCGAAAGCAAATGCGCGACAAGCTGGCAACAGTGTGCCTGACCGCACCACAACCGGACACGGCGCTTCTGGCTATGGAAAATATGCTAGAACTGGGCCTAGGCACGGATGTAGCCGAGGTGCTGGGCAAGGAAATCCGACAGACTCTGGACAAACTCGCACGGCAACTGGAACAACGACGCCAGGAAGAAACAGCCGAACGCCAACGTCAGGCCCGCCTGGCTGCGCGGAGAATGGAAGCAAAGGCCCAGGATGACGAAAAACAGGATGCGCTCTCTCGAAACGCCAAGGGAGCAGCTTCAGGTACTCCCCAAGCTCCCCATGTCACCCGATCGGGCGAGTCCCTGCCCCTCGTCGATACTTTTGACGTGCCAAAGGGCAAGAGCGATAGTCACGTCATTGCCAATTTTGAGATGGATGAAGGCATAGACGAATCTGGTCTGGATGGGCTTGGTGACTTCCTCTCTGTTATGAAACTCACCTGGCGCATGGCCCGCAGACGCAAATAAATTACGGCCAGAGGGTTTGTCTAGTCTCCATCCCCCTGGCCGAGAGCATGGCCCGCAGGCGCAAAGAGGCCAGACTATCAAAGATGGTTGTCAAGCCTCCCCCAAAGCATGGCCCGTAGGCGCAAAGAGGCCAGTTTTTTTCTGGCCCCACCCATATGCCGGAAACGAGCTATTTAAAGGTTGACGTTTTGTCCGTCGTAGCCTCGTGCAAGAGCTTTTCCTTGTCGATAATAGGAATTGTGGGGCTTGCGCCGACATCACGCCACCCCCCACCCAGGGCCATACAGACGCTGACAACACTGTTCAGCCGATTTTGCAGGGCTGTGGCCAGCTGCAGCTCTGCGGAAAAAAGCTGCCGCTCGGAATCCAGAACGGTCAGATAGTCAGTATATCCATTATCATACTGAAGACGCGCTATGTCCGTGGAACGGCGGAGACTTGCCACCTGCACCCGCATGCTGCGCAGCACGTTATCCGCCTCACGCTGCGCCGTAAGTGCCGTGCGGATGTCTTCGAATGCAGCTTGCACGGTCTTGCGATAGACGGCAATGGCGATCTTCTTCTGGGCCTCAGCATCCTTGAGGTTATACCAGTTGCGCCCGAAGTCGAGGATGGGCACAGAACCGGTGACGCCATAGCTCCATGTGCCGGAGGCGCTGGAGAACAGGCTGCCCACCCCGGTAGCGAGGGTACCCAGCGCACCGGTCAGGGAAATGGTGGGGAAGAACTGGGCTCGCGCCACGCCAATATTGGCATTGGTCGCCATGATGCTGTATTCTGCGGCACGGATGTCTGGCCTGCGCAGCAGCAACTCCGAAGGCAGTCCTGCTGGCAGGACGGGCGGTGCGGGCAGGGAAGCAATGCCCTTACCCCTGGCCATGTGTCGCTCAATGATGTCGCGCGGCGGACGCCCCAGCAGGACGGCCAAAGCGGCCTCTGCCCTGTCTACGCTGATGGCGCTGGTGTGTACCTGGGCTCGCGCCGTCTCCACCTCAGCCTTGGCCCGCTGCCAATCCAGCTCGGTAATATCACCCTGCTTATAGCGCGCCGTGTAAATGCGGAAAGCTTCCTCTCGGGACTTCAGTGTGCGTTTAGCCGTGTCAAACTGCATGTCCAGGGCCAGCAAGGAAAAATAGGTCTGTGCCGTCTGGCCCGCAATGGACAGCCGCAAAGCTTCGTGGCTGATCACCGTGTTCATGAGGATATCGCTGAGCATGGTGTACTGATTGCGCAGCCGCCCCCAGAAATCCAATTCCCACGCAGCATTGAGCGTCCCTTGATACACGGAAGGCGCCCGGGCCAGTCCGCTCACATCATACGGCGCCGTAAGATTGGGCGCACGCTCCGAGGCGCTTTCGGATTTGGCCGAAGCATTACCGCTGATGAGTGGAGCAAGCGCCGCCGAACCCACGCCAGCCTGGGCGGCGGCAGATTCAATCTTGCCCATGGACTGGGCCAGGTCAAGGTTGTTCTTGAGAGCCTCTTCAACCATGGCCGTCAGCACGGGATCGTTGAAGCGCACCCACCAGTCCGTGTTCAAGGGGGTCGCCCCCATGTCCACAGCACGCCACTGCTTGGGCAAATCCACTTCGGGCCGCTCATAGCGCGGTGCAAAGGAACACGACGACAGCAAAGCCGTACACAGCAAGGTCGCAAACGAAATCGCAGTCAAAAAACCAAAGGGCTTGCAGCCTCCGCTCATATCTCCTCCTGTTCGTCGATGTAACTGTCATTCCCGGCATGGGGATCGCTCTTGCCTTGGAGCTTGAGCGAAATCGTCATAATCATCTTGAAGAAAAAAGGCACAAAGAGTGTCGCGATGCAGGTGGCGGCCAGCATGCCCCCGATGACGGCCGTGCCGATGGCGTGACGGCTGTTGGCCCCAGCGCCGGTACTGATGGCCAAGGGCAGCACACCCAGAATGAAGGCCAGACTCGTCATGACAATGGGCCTAAAGCGCAGGCGTGAAGCCCGCATGGCCGCTGCATCAAGACTGCGGCCACCACGCCAGGCATCCGCAGCGAATTCCACAATAAGAATGGCATTTTTTGCTGCCAAACCAATGAGTGTCACCAAGGCCACCTGAAAATAAACATCGTTAGAAAGGTCGCGCAGCCACGTGGCCAAAAAAGCGCCGAACACGCCAAAGGGCACAGCCGTGAGTACGGCCAGGGGCAGGGACCAGGATTCGTACTGCGCTGCCAAAATGAGAAAGACCATCACGATGGCCAGGATAAAAATCATGAGCGTGTCCGCACTGGCGAGCTTTTCTTGCAAGGAGGAACCCACCCAGCCCAGGGAATACTCTGTGGGCAGGACGGCCTTGGCCGCTGCTTCCATCTGATTGAGTGTGTCGCCCGTGGCAAAGCCTGGGGTGGGCGTACCCATGATGTGCGCCGCCGGGAAGGCATTGTAGCGCTCCACCACCTGCGGCGCTGTGCGGCGCTCCAAAGTCATGACAGCCGTGAGGGGCACCATTTCGCCCCGCCCGTTCTTGACGTAGACATCCCTGAGGGATTCCGGAAGAATGCGGTAGTCCGCCTCGGCCTGTAGACGCACCTGGAAGGTACGGCCCAGGTAGTTAAAGTCGTTGACATAAGTCTGACCAAAGGACGCCCCCATGGCGCTGTAGACATCGGCAATACTGATGCCCATATCCTTGCAACGTTCGCGATCCAGATTGGCATAGAGCTGGGGAGAACCCGTGGTGAAGAGGTTGCGCACCATGCCGATGGCCGGGTATTTGGGCCTGCCGTCGGGATGGCGGGATGTCGCCTCGGCCACCACGGCATTGGCGTATTTTTCCAAATCATGCAGCGTACCATCCCCGCGCATCTGGATATAGCCCTCAAAACCGCCTGTGGTACTCATGCCTTGGATGGGCGGTGGCGAAAAAGAGAGGACAAATGCCTCGGGCTGCATAGCGCTGATGGCCATGGTTTTTTCGGTCACGTCAACGTCAGACTGTCCAGGCTCAATGCGCTCCGACCAGGGCTTCAACGACGTGAAAAACGTGGCATAGTTGCTCTTGACGGAAATAGACGTAATGTCCAGGCCGTTGATGATGGCCACATCCTTGACCCCGGGCAGCTTCATGGAATAGTCTGTGATGATACCGCCCACGGCCTTGGTGCGCGGCAGCGACGCCCCATCGCCCAAAATGGCCATGCCAATGGTATAGCCCTGATCCTCGTTGGGCACGAGTCCCGTGGGCACGCGCTCCAGAATCCAAAAAATACCCCCCACCATGCAGGCAAAGAGGAGCAGCGCCCGCAGCGCGGAATTCTTGATGAAACGCACGACCCGCAAATAGCCGTGGGTGATACGGCCAAAGGTGTAGTTGAACCAAATGAAAACCTTGACCGGCACATGGCCGTGATGGTGCGGCTTGAGCAGCAAGGCGCAGAGGGCCGGGGTCAGCGTCAAGGCCACAATGCCCGAAAGTACCACGGACACGGAAATGGTGATGGCAAACTGCTTGTACATCTGCCCGGCCAGTCCCCCCATGAAGGACACGGGAATAAAGACCGCGCAGAGTACCAGCACAATAGCAATGACCGGAGCCGTCACCTCGTTCATGGCCTTGGCCGTGGCCTCCTTGGGCGGCAGATGCTCGGAACTCATGATACGTTCCACGTTCTCCAGCACCACAATGGCGTCGTCTACCACAATGCCGATGGCCAGCACCAGACCAAAAAGTGTCAACGTGTTGATGGAATAGCCCAGAGCGTACATGCCGGCAAAGGTGCCAATGACGGACACGGGCACGGCAATGCAGGGAATAAGCGTGGCTCGCCAATTTTGCAGAAAGACGAAGACCACAATAAAGACGAGGATCATGGCCTCAACGAGGGTGTGGATGACCTCCTTGATGGATTCCATGACGTAGTCGTTGGTATCCACCACCAATTTGAAGGTCATGCCGTCGGGCATTGTCGCGGCGATTTCCCCAAGGCGCTTCGTGACGCGTTCGCCGGTCTCAATGGCATTGGCCCCGGGCAAAAGGTACACTGCCCCCATGCGGGCAATGTTCCCATTGAAGGTAGACTCCACGGAGTAGTCCTTGCCGCCCATTTCGATACGGGCCACGTCCCGCAGACGCAGCATGGCGCTGTCCTCGCCCGTCCGTACGATAATATTGCCGAATTGCTCCGGCGTGAGCAGGCGTCCCTGCGTGTCGATCTGCCAGGAAAGCTGGGCTTCCGAACCCACAGGATTGTCACCCAAACGTCCCGGGGCGAACTGCGAGTTTTGCTCGCGGATGGCGGCAGCGACCTCAGTGGCGGAAAGCCCGTACTTGGCGAGTTTGTCCGGCTGCAGCCAAATGCGCATGGCGTAGTCCATCTGCCCAAACACGGAACAGTCGCCCACGCCGGGCACACGCTTGAGTTCGTCCACCACGTTGATATTCATCCAGTTGTGGATGTAGACGGCATCGTAGCGCCCGTCTGGCGACATGAAGGCAAAGGCCTGTAGCATGGCCGGCGAGCGCTTGACCACCGTGACGCCCTGCCGCCGCACTTCCTCCGGCAAGAGCGTCTGCGCCAGATTGACCTTGTTGTTGACGTTGACCAAGGCCATGTCCGGATTGGTTCCCAGGGCAAAGTACACATTGATGCTGCCCGTGCCCGAACCCGAAGCGGCTGTGGAACTCATGTACAGCATGTTCTCCACGCCGTTGATGTTCACTTCCAGCGGGGCCAGCACCGTTGCGGCAATGGTCTCGGCAGAGGCACCGGGATAGGCGGCCTGCACATTGACCGTGGGCGGAACAAGATCCGGATACTGGGCGATGGGCAGGGCCACCAGGGCAAGGGCGCCCACCAGGGTGATGACAATGGAAATGACGGCTGAAAAAATGGGCCGTCGCAGAAAAAAATTGGGTTTTGTGGAAGCGGCCATGCACTATCCCTACTTCTTGTCCGTGGTAGCAGGCTTCTCGTCCGCTGCGTCTTTTGCCTTGGCCGCCTTGGCCTTGGCAAGCTCTTCCATGGAGGGCTGGATGCTCACCTGGGTACCAGGCCGGGCCTTGACCAGCCCCTCCAACACGATTCGCTCGCCACCTTTGAGTCCTGAGTCCACCAGATACTTGTCGCCTACGGTCTCACTGACGGCAATAGGTATCACGTAGACCTTATTGTCCTTGTCCACGCCCATGACCATGGAACCCTGTTGGGTGATCATAACACATTTCTGCGGTATGAGGATGGCATTGGTCAGCACGTCTCCGTCCATGAACAGGCGCACGTATTGACCGGGCATGATCTGCCCCTTGCTGTTGTCAAACACAGCACGAGCCTTGATGACGCCCGTAGTGGGCTGCACCTGGCTGTCAATAAAGGTCACATGGCCCTCTCCCTGGTACATGCTGCCGTCGAGAAGGCGCAGCCGAGCCACATAGCGACCGCCATCGGGAAAGCGCAGCCGACCCACCGCCGCCAGTTCCTGACGCCGCATGCGTTCCGGCGCGGCGATGGAAAAATCAATATGCATAGGATCCGTCTGGTTGACATAGGTCAACAGGGAATTGTTGCTCACCAAATTGCCCACGGTGAAATTTTCCTTGCTGCTATACCCAGACACTGGAGAAACTACCTTGCAGTAGTCCAGATTGATCCTGGCCGTACGCAAGGCTGCACGGGAACTGTCGTAGGCAGCGAGGGCTGCGTCGCGCTCCTTTTGCGAAACGGCGTTCTTCTCGTACAGAGGACGAACACGATGCCATTCACGTTCCGCATTGCGGAATTGGGCCTGGGCCTGCTGCATCTGAGCTTCATAGCTGTCGCGCTCGATCTCAAAAAGTACTTGGCCCTCCTTGACAAAATCGCCTTCGGTATACAGGCGTTTTTCAATGATGCCCTGCACGCGGGCGCGCACTTCCACCGAACGAGAACCGGATGCCTGCGCCTGAAAGGCTGCGGGCCAGGGCGTGTCGGCAACCTTCACCTCTACCACGGATACCGGCAGCGCCACGCTTGGCGCGTTTTTCTTTTCGGTCTTGCAGGCTGAAAGAAACCAGCACAGTCCCAATGCAGCGCCAAAGGCCGCCAAATGCCCTAAATTCATACCATGCCGTAAATGCAGTAAAGGGTGTAAGGTCATGCAGAACTCCATTCAAAACACAGGCTTCGCCAATCCCGCGCACATACCGCGCCCTGGCTAAAAAGCACAGAATTGCCCAAAAGGCAAGAAACCGCACCTGGCAAGCCAATTTTGCCACAAAAAGAAAAAGTTAGTAATTACAGATACTTGCAGACCGTATAAAATATCTGTAACGTATTGATTTTATTATATTTATTTTTTTTCTAATTCCTCTTTGCGCTTCTGGGCGTCACGGGCCTTCTCGCCCGCGCAGTTCAAAAACACCGTCCACCATATGGCCTCTCTGAACAGCTCCATACAGGAAGAACGGTGCATTTCAATATCTGAACGCATCACGATGATTTCAAGGCGTTTAATCTTGCGCTTTTCGTCAATGAAGAAGATACGCATCACCACCCGCCGCAAGGCGCGCAGCTCCTCAAGAGTGTACTTGGCCAGCTCGCGGGAGGCCACTTCCGTGGCAACGTTGGCCCCTGGTTTCGCACGGGAATATGATCCAAGATCCAGAGGGGCGAAATCCACGTGCAGCTCTGCCCTGGCAATGCGGAAGAGGTTGAAACGGCTGCGGTTGATCACCTCCCCCTTGCACAGCAAGCGGTAATACATGACACCCAGCTCTTCAGACGCCCCCAGCATGATGGTTGTGTCCCCCGGGGAATGGAAGACTCCAATGCTGGCGGTGGCTCCGGATTCTGAGATGATCGACGATCGTTCCTTGGCGATGCAATGCACATGCTTTTGCGTACGACGCCGCGCATCCAAAAAAATGCCGACCAAGACGGCGATCAACGTAAATCCAATCAGAAAAGTCAACATAGTGAAACTTCCCGGCAGGAACCCCTCAAGTGTCAAAGCGCAGTCGTGTCAGCGTTCCTGCCCTTGCTGCCAACAACTCCGCAACCACAGCAATGGCAATTTGCTGTGGAGTCTGGGCGCCAATATTCAACCCCATGGGACAGCATACCGCAGCCAGTTCCGCATCCGGCATGCCGGAAGCGCGCAGGGCCGCGTAGACGCGATCGCGCTCCTGCCTACTCCCAGCCATGCCAATATACTGGGCATGGCTGGACAGCGCCTGCGACAGGGCTTCGCGCTGCAAGGGATATTCCCGTGCGAGTATGGCCACATAGTGACTGCGTCCAATCTGGCATGCCTCGACCAAATTTTGAAAATCGGGCAGCGTTAGGCAATGCTGGGCCATGGGGAAACGCTCTGTATTGACACCATCTTCAGCAACACCGACCACATCTACCATAAAGCCGCTGGCCTGGGCAAGTCGAGCCACTTCCTGCGCTATCGCTCCACCACCGCAAAGCAGAAGCACGGGACGTTCTTCGTGTACTTCCTCCACGGCGTCCCCCTGTTCCGGCCATGTGACCGTCTCACCGCCCACGGGAAAGGCATCGCGCAAAACAACGTTTTCATCTCTAGGCATTCTCATTCTCCAGCACATAGCCGCAGCCCTTCACGGGACACGCTGTCCGCATGCCGTCACGCCCTTTCTTTTCCACGAGATAGGGCGATCCACAGCGCGGGCAGGCGACGGCCACAGGCCTGTCCCAGAGAGCGAAATCGCATTGCGGGTACTGATCGCAGGAATAAAAAATCTTGCCACGCTTGCTGCTCTTCTCCACCAGCATCCCCTTGCCGCAATGCGGGCAGGGCACACCGGTGGAAAAGGACGCGGCGTACCTGCATTCAGGATAGCCTGTGCAGGCAATGAACCTGCTCCCTGTGCGCGCTTTCTTGATGACCAGATCCTTGCCGCACTGAGGACACTGCCCAACCTTTTCGTACTGCGGTTTTTCCGCCGCAGCCATGACAATGTTGCCCTCTTCGGTGCGCTCGAAATTGCTGGTAAAGCGGCAGTCAGGATATCCAGAACAAGCGAGAAAAGCTCCTGCCTTCCCAAACTTGACAAGGAGCGGTTTGCCGCAGTCGGGACAGTTGATGTTGGCTGGCAGGCCGCCCTTGACACTCTTCATGTTCTCGGCTGCAGCGGTCAGCGCGGGATTGAAATCGGCAGCAAAATGCTGCAGTAACGCAACCCATGCTTCCTGCCCTTCTGCCACCTGATCCAGATTCGCTTCCATTTGGGCCGTAAAGCCCACATCCATGAGACGGGGAAAATGCTCCAGAAGTTGACGGCAGACCACGCGTCCCAGATCCGTGGGCACAAGATGGCGTTCCTGCAACAGCACATACTCGCGTTCCTGCAGCGTGGAAATGATGGCGGCATAGGTAGAAGGTCGCCCAATGCCCAATTCTTCCAACTCACGCACAAGCCCTGCCTCGCTATAGCGGGCCGGCGGTTGGGTAAACTTCTGCTCTTTTTCCACTTTTTCTGCCTTGAGTACCTGCCCCACGGTCAAGGGCGGCAGTTGCGTGTCGTCTTCGGATCGGGGCATGACTGCCAAAAAACCTGGGAAAAGCAACCGTTCCCCCTTGCCCTTCCATTCCGTGGGGCCGCAGACAACGGCAACCGTCGTGTCGTGAAAGCGCGCACCGGCCATCTGCGAGGCTACGAAACGCGACCAAATGAGTTTGTACAAGTTGTATTGCTCTGGCGCAAGATGCTGCTTCACGTCTTCGGGTTTGATGGTCACGTCCACTGGTCGAATGGCCTCGTGCGCATCCTGCGCACCACCACGGGCTTTGTAGATACGCTCCTTCTTGGGCAGATATGCCTCGCCATAGGTCGCCGCAATGAACTCCCTAGCAGCCGTGCGCGCCTCATCTGCGATACGTGTGGAATCCGTGCGCATATATGTGATGAGCGCCGTCAAGCCCCGCTCTCCCAATTCCACACCTTCATACAGACGCTGCGCAATGTTCATGGTTCGCTTGGCAGTGTAAGAAAAACGCTGGTTCGCCGTCTGTTGTAAGGTAGAGGTGATGAACGGAGGTAGTGGCGCCCGTTCGCGCTCTTTTTCCTCTACGCCTTGCACCACAAAAGGCTTGCCCTGCATGGAGGCTTCGACTTCTTTGGCCTGTTCCGCAGTGCCAATGGCCGCCTTCTTTCCGCCCACCTTGACGAGTTCCACCTTGAACGCGGGCGGTGTCTCCGCAGCAAGCAAAGCATGAAACAACCAGTATTCTTCAGGCTTGAATGCCTCTCGGCGTTCCTCGCGCTCCACAATCAGGCGCAGCGCCACAGACTGCACTCGTCCTGCGGAAATGCCTCGCTTGATGGTTTTCCAGAGCAGGGGCGATATTTTGTAGCCTACCAGACGATCCAGCACGCGCCGCGCCTGCTGCGCATCAAAAAGATGGACATTGAGTTCCCGTGGATGCGCCAATGCCTCCTTCACGGCCCGAGAGGTGATTTCATTGAACTGAATGCGCTTGATATCCTTAGCTTTGTCGCGGATAAGCTCGGCCACATGCCAGGCAATGGCCTCCCCTTCTCGATCTGGGTCAGGGGCAAGATACACAGTGTCGGCCTTGGCCGCCGCCGCACGCAGCTCACTGACGACATTCTTTTTCTTTTCAATAATTTCGTAATGTGGCGCAAAGTTGTTCTCTTCGTCAACCCCGAGAGAACTGGACGGCAGGTCACGCACATGCCCCACGCTGGCGTGTACCATGTACTGCGGACCCAAAAATTTCTTGATTGTCTTCACCTTGGCCGGAGATTCGACGATGATCAACTGTTTGCCCATGTATTCCTCCCGCCTCGGCCCAGACGTCAGTGTCAGGACATGCGGTTGTGACGCACCTTGAACAAAACGACAGCCCCACAGGCAGGACAAAATGCGCGAAAGATCCCATGTCGTCAAGCATACAATGTTGCAAGCCCTGCCCTGCCCCGTGCAGGGCTTGAGACAGGGGGCATCTCGTGCCTACCGGGGGGATACCTACCGAACCAAATGGCGCAGGTCAACTTGCGGGGAAAGGTGTTTTACAAGGCGCTGGATACTGTGGGTGTCGAAAAATGTGGGTGTCGAAAAATGTGGTGTCGAACACTGTGGTCGCTGTTGATCATCAGCCCAGACCGTCCCCTCCTTTTTCCTGTTGAAAGAAGCCTTTCTCGCAAAGGATTGCGCGCCTCCAGACAAGGGAAGGTGTCAAATAATGTGGGTGTCGAAAAATGTGGGTGTCAAACAATGTTGGTGTCAAATAATGTGGGTGTCGAAAAATGTGGTCGCCACAAAAAGGGAAAAAAAGACGCCTGGCGAGGAAGAATTTATTATAACATAATGAAATATATAGGAAAATTTGACTATAAAAGTCCCAGAAAAAAACCCTTTTACGATCAAAAAAAAACGCCTGAAAACAGGCGTCGTATTGGGTTCGGCAAGGTTCAAAAGCACACTGCTATGAACCGTGGGTGCTGTATAAGATATTGAAAATACAAGAAAAAATTGACTAAGTGGGTGTCGAAAAAAGTATAGGATGTTTGATACCCATTTTCCACCTACCTGTCAAGCATACACTAAAAAAAATTATTCAATAATTTCAATATAAACGAGAATCAAGTTTTGGAACAAAGTACCTGGTGAATAAGGTATACATTATTTGACACCCACAAAACGCGATTTCTTCAATGATACGTGGTGGTTCTGCATGACAGTTCAGCTTGCGCCAGGGGCTAAAGACTCCTCAAAGACAAAAAAGGATGCGAATGATTTGCGCCTGGCTATTATGGGCGACATTGAACGCATTCTGCGCAGTGCTGGAAAATGTGTTCCTGATCTGCCCATTAGTCGGTCGAGCAGCACAACAAGCGACAAAAGCGCTGTTTTGCTGCCATTGGAACAAGAGGGCAGTTGTCTGCTGCTGCCCAGTCTAGGGGAGTTAGTGGACATTGTGGTCACACGTGTGGAGGAAGCCAGACGCCAAAGGCGTCATCGTCAGCAGGCTGAAGGGATAGCGGCGGCCAAGGCGCGGGGGGTGAAGTTTGGACGTGCGCCGCTGACACCGGGGAAGAGTTTTCTGAAGGCATTTGATCTCTGGCAGGCAGGCAAAATCACCACATCTGAGGCTGCACGTCTTTGCGGCATGTGCCGCTCCACATTCCACGTGAAGGCCAAGGCAGAAAAGCGCCAGGCAGCGGTGCAGGAAGCCGGTCAGTAGGGCGAGAAGGATGGAACAAGGGCAAGCCATAGATATTTTTGGATTTCTGGATAGAAATCTATGCAATGCGAACAAGGAGGACGCGCAGCCCTCTGATTTTGTCTGGCAGGGGGATGCCTTGTATCTCCCCGAAGGCAAGATTTTCTGGCTGGATACCATCCAATTTTCGCCTTTGAATGTAAAATCTTTGAAAAAATCCTTTGGGGATACGCTCACCGTCGCAGTACACTTTGCCGGAAAAATCCTGGTCAAGGCAGGCGTGGACGCCGACGGTAAGTCCTTTGCCTGGTGCGGGGAAGAGTTGCTTGCGGCTTCGTCCCAAGGGTATGGAACAGTTTCTTTTGATTTGCACAGAGTTGAAGATGGCATTCTGAAAATCAGAATAAGCGCCTTGGAAAAAAGCTTCATATATCGGCATCCCCATAATGCCGAAGAAAGAGCCATTGATCCTGCCAAGGTTCTCTACGATTTCTCATTCCCCACCTATGAGCTTTGCTGTGAGGAACCCTTATATTGCAAAGTCAGCCATGAGACGTCCTTTTATTCCTTTGCCGAGAAATGCCTCCATCTTCAACCCAAGACTACTGGGGATTGCCTCACCTATTTCAATGCCTTCAGCGCCTGCAAATGGCAAAAGTACACCAATGTTGAACATCTCTCCGTGTACGTCGATTTCCAAGGCAAAGGCATAGCGGAAATTTTCCATTTTCACGAACACGGTCAAGAGATCTTGGGTTCGTGGAAAGTTCATGCCGCAAAACGCACGACCTTTGTCCTGCCCTTGGGTTCCTATCCTGAAGACGGCATCTTGGGCCTGCGTGTCCATGCTGAAGAGGAAAGCACGCTCTATGGCGGCGGCTATCTCACGGACGATTCCTGCACACAGCCCGTGCGCCTGGGCATCGCCATCACCACTTTCAAGCGAGAGAAAGCCGTTACTGCGGCCATAGCGCGTTTGGGTCAGGCCATTGCCGCGCATCCCCTGTACCATGACAAGATTACCCTGACTGTCGTGGACAATGGGCAAACCCTCGAAGCCAAGGACGTGCCGTGCGCCACGCTTTTGCCCAACCGCAATCTGGGTGGCACGGGTGGCTTCATGCGCGGGATGATCCACTATCAGGATGCCGGGGATTGTACCCACTGCCTGTTCATGGACGACGACGCCAGTTGCGAAGCCGGATCCATTTTCAGGACACTAAGCTTTTTGCGCCATGCCCAAGACCCGACAACGGCCATCAGCGGCGGCATGCTCTATGAGG
>JAFTCE010000056.1 GCA_017454855.1 Desulfovibrio sp. | reverse complement strand
GCGCTGCTGAGGAACACAATACCCCAGGCAGTGAAGTCACCAATCTGAACTATGGCGAACTGCGCGAGGCCGTACAATCGCGCTATGACCAACTGCGCAACGCTGGCCTGTCCCATGAGGAAGCCTGGCAGGATACCAGCCTCATGGCGGCTAACGCCCATGTTATGAGCGGTATCTTCGGCATGACACCGCGCCAATATGTGGAAGCGCGCTATCCCGATTTTATCGCCATGTCGCAGAAGGAATTTGACGATCTGGGCCGTACCGGCCTGGACGGCTTGTTTGACAATCGGGAAGTCGGCGAGATGCTGGAAGCTATGGGCGTGACGCAGAACATGACCCAGGCGCAACGACGGCGACAGCTGGACCCGGAATGGGCCTATGCCTATGGCCGTGTGGACCGAAAGTCAGCCATAGAATGGTTAGGCAAGGAAGGTTACAAGGACGCACTTCGGCAGTTTGGGCCTGGCTTCTTCGCCAAAAAGGGCGAAGGCCGTGGCCTGGACAACCTGGCCCAAGGCTTCCTTCTGGAAGAGCGCGGCGGCTACGGCAACGCAACCGACATTGACGAACAGGGCTTTGTGGACAAGGTGTTCCGCTCCCACGAAGAGTTTGAGCGCGGGCTTGGCAGGGAATTGCAGAAGGGGGCGTTGCGGCAGAATAGGGTTGGGGAAGCAGCTAAGAAACTTACGGCGCAAGAGAAATTGGCGCAAGATGCCGCAGCCTGGGCTGAGACAGTACAAAATTTTATCAATGGAAAAATCGACAGAGAACAACACACGTTACAACTTTTATCGCAAACGCCTATCGTTTTCAACTTGGTTGATGCAAAGCAGTTGCCAGTTCACACAAAAGCAAGCGTCTTGCGGAAAGTCCTATTCGATAAACACAACCTGAAGCCAGAGCTTGTGAAACAGGTCGCCGAAAAGCTGGCCGACCCTGTAATGGTCGTCAAGTCAATCGATGAATATCAAGCATCTAATATAACAGTCATGCTTGAGTTGATGGACGAAAACAAAGCAAGCATTATCGTCCCTGTAATTTTCAGCGACAAGAAGCATGGCTACGAAATGAACTTTGCTCCAAGCATTTACGCAAAGAACAATTTAGAGACAAAAACACCAAGCGATCAATGGTTTGTAGACCAGCTAAAGGCGGGCAACGTTCTTTATGCGAACAAGAAAAAAATAAGGAGATGGAACCGCATTGCCCAGCGCCAATTGCCAGGGTGGAATTCCATCCCCAATGCAAAGTCAATAAAATTTGAGGATGATCTTGTCAAGCTAAAAGAACAATTCCCAGGACATTATCAATCCGGCAAGGCATCCACCGCCCGCGGGGCCTACACGCGCCTGCCCGATGGCAAGCGCCTTGTCGCCCTTTTCGAGCAGGCTGACGCCTCCACCGTCCTGCACGAGACCGGACACTTCTTCCTGGACGAGCTGGGCGAAGCCAGCAAGCTGGAGACCGCTCCGCAATGGGTTCGCGACGCTACGGCCACGATTGAGCGCGAGTACAATGCCCAGGGCTTCTTTGACGGCACACTGGACGACGCCGCACGCACGGCTGCCCACGAGCGCTTTGCCCGCGACTTTGAAGCCTACCTGCGCGAAGGCCGCGCCCCTTCCCGTGAACTGCGCACGGCTTTTGAGAAGTTCAAGGAATGGTTGACCCAGATTTACGCCACAGTGCAGAAGCTCTTGGGCAAGGAACGCCTTTCGGAAGACATCCGGCAAGTCTTCGACAGCCTGCTTGCTACAGACAGAGAATTGCTCTTCTCCCCACGCGGCGAAGACAGACCGGCCTTGTCCCTACCCCGCAACGAACTGGCCGACGTCATGCGCTTGGGCCTGGCTCCGCAGATGAAGCGCGATCTGGCCCGCGGCATGGAGAAGGCGCTGAGCGATCTTGTTACCGGCGAACCCGTGGACGTGGGTCCGGTGCTGCGGGACAGCGGCGCCATGGCCAACGTGCTAGGCATGGCAGAACGCAACGCGACGCCGGAGGAAAGGGCGGGCATTGCCGAGGGAGAGCAGGGCCAGCCTGATTTCAGTACGGAAGCGCGGGAGGAGATCACGCCAGCCCCACCCTTGGAGCGCAACGCCGATCCGCAAGCGGCGCAGGCCGCCGAGGCGCAACGGACGCAAGCCTTTGAGGAAAACCTTGTGGCTGAAGTGGAGCGACGACGCCAGGAGGGCGCGTTGGCGGTGGATAACAATTGCCTTGTTCAAAGTTCACTCGCCATGATACTATAAGATATTGATATTGATTGCTTGTCAGTAAAGGCAATAATTCTTCTCGCATTGTCTGGCAAAGAATAAAAAACTTCATCTTTTTTATCTGCTGACATCATTCCAAATAATGCATTATATTTTTTCTCTGTAAAGCGTATTAATACAGAATTTTTTTCTATATTATCTATAATTGTTGAAATAGTATCTTGATTAATCTCAATCACATTCAATAAAGTCAACATAATTGTGTTGACGAAATTTTGTTTGTAATGAATTCTTGATTTCATCAAATTGTTGTCCTTAATAATATTTATCAAAAATGACAATGTTGTTATCTGTACCCATTCTTTAACCTCGCAGATCTTTATTATGTCAGGACTTTCCAGGTTTATGCTCTCAGCTCGTTAAAAAAGGCCATCTTCTGCATGCGCAGACAAAATAGCTTGTCCTAGGACAAGACACGGGCCGCCCAAGGGCGGCCCGTGCATTTTTCATTCCGTCAGTTTCACACTAGCTTTCCTGCTTGACCTTGGACTTGGTCATGGCCAGGCCAATGCCTTCAAATATCTCGAAAATGGCAAAGCCGTACCACAGGGTATAAATAACGTAAAACAGCAACATGCCAGCCAGAAGTACTATATGCTCAGAAACCTTGGTGGGCGTGACGCTGTAAAAGTTATTGCCTGGTTCCACGGCGCGGCGCAGAACCTGATCCACTACTTGGGCTTCAGCGATCTTGCGCTGTTTTTGCAGTTCCTTGATGGTCGGAGACAGCGTATACCACCAGGCCGAAGTCACCTTGATGGCGTTTTCCCCGTCGTACTTCTTGGCCACAGGCTCGGCCTCATTGTGGTACAAATGGTCAGCGTCGTCGGTTACGCAGGCCAGGATCTTGCCCAAATCTCCGGTAAAGGTCACCTTACCATTGTCATTCTTCACGTCCGTGGCGCCTGCCTTCTGCAGGGCCATAACGGCCAGCGGCGCCAGATCGGCCTTTTTGAGGCTGACAGTGACCGTCACCACTTTCCCGTCTACGCTTTCAAGTCCTTTGCGGACGGCAGGAATAAAATAGGACGATCCCTTGGACAGTTCGTTGAATACATTGTCGGCATACTGCAAACCAGTCAAATGGTTGCCCTTTTCATCGTGCATGATGGGCGTGAGCAGTACGCAAAACAAGACCAGAAAGGATACAAGAAGCAAACTGCCCCGCACGAAGGGAGCTTTTTCGTGAATAAGCATGTCTATGCCTCCCCTCTGAGCTTACCAAGGTTAAGGAAGAACTTGCTGAAAACCCAGAGGCCGAACACGGCCACCACGACCCAGAAGACCACATTGCCCACCTGCTCTATGACGTTGACCACAGTGGGCGACCAATGCAAGACCTCCATTTCCACGAGCTTCTTGGGCAGTGTGGCGGCGCGGTTGATGAAGCCGGCAATGATGGACACGGCGTAAAAGCCCCGGATATGCACGCCCTTGACGGCCTTGGTGGTCAGGGCGCCGATCTGGATGCCCAAGAGGGAACCAAGCAGCATGCCGATAGCCAGGGTGTAGAAAACATAGCCATAGATGGCGTATTGGCCCACAGCGGCAAAGCCAGCAGTAAAGATGATTTGCAGGATGTCCGTGCCCACAGTGGTCATGGACGACACGCCGAAAATGTAGACGAACATGGGGAAGGTGACGAAACCGCCGCCCACGCCCATGATGGCAGCCAGTAAGCCCACAAAGACGCCGCCAGCAGCCACGATCCAGCCAGAAATACGGCGTCCGCCGGGCACCAAGTCTTCGTCAAAGGTGATCATGGGCGGCAAAGCCAGGCTCTGCAGCTTGACGGAAAGGCTGGTCATGCCGGCATTGCTGCTGGCCTGGGTGTTCTGCACCGCCTGCGTGCCGCGGGTGGCCCGCAAGAAGTCAAACAGGGCGTAAAAGCCCAGAAAACCCAGCAGGACAGCGTAAATGGTGCTGATAAAGAGTTCGGAGAGCAGCGGATCGGCATTGTACAGGCCCTTGTTGATGGCACCGCCGATAAAGGTGCCGCCAATGGAACCCACCAGAAAGGCAATGGCCAGCTTGGCGGAAACGTTGCCCAACTTTTTATGCACGGTGGTGCCCATGATGGCCTTGGCGAAAATGTGGAAAAGATCCGTGCCCACGGCCAGGATGCCCTTGACCCCCACGGCCATGAGTGCCGGAGTAATGATGAATCCCCCGCCGGCACCGATGCAACCGGTGATCAGTCCGGCCGCAAGGCCCACGGCAATGGAGGCCAGGAAAATGGTGGTCGTGTAAAAAGCCGGCGCATAGGCCGATTTTCCACCGAGCATTTCATGGTATTCATAGGCTTCAACGAAGCATCCGGCCAGTACGGGCACGGCCAGTGCCAGAAGAATGAGCAGCTTTTTTCGGTTTTTGAGAATGGAAGTGGAAACTTCCAAATCCCACTGGGCGTAAGCCCGCGAGCTGCTCAGGAGAAATTCATACACCTGTCTGCCAAAACTCATACGCTCCTCCGCAACAAGGGTTCCTGCATTCGGGGCCTGCGCCCCTGTCTCTGCCGCACCACACGGCCTGTCTGCCGCACCATGCTGCAGGCTGCCTGCGGCGTAACATGACGGATACGCTGGCTTCAGCCAGCCTATATCCAAGGAATTTTTACCCTATATATTGCCTTTTGTAAAAGAAATTTCTCCCAGGCAGTACACAGGTCGGGTCATGAGACGCGCTTCAAATGAGGGCAATGCCCGAAAATGACCAGTTCCAGCCAGTCCAGGGCAAAATCCAGTGCGGCCTCGTCTCCAGCCAGACTGTCCTCGAGGATGCGTTTCTGCCGCTCTGCGTCTGCGTCCACACGCTCAAAGAGGCGCATACGGACAATGAGTTCACGAAATTTGTCCAACTGAAAGAGGCAAAGGGTACTCATGCCAGACAGGCGCTTGTCCAGGGGCTGGCCCGTGGCCCGCACCAGAGCCATGAGGCGCATGTAGCGATCATTGGCGGCATTGTAGGCTTCTAGGCCCTCGTTACAGAGCCATTGCTGCGCCGTGCGCGTCGTGCCCTTGTCAAAGCCGCGGCAATGATCCTCGCGTACCACGAAGAAGCGTTCCACAACGCCCTTTTCGCCCATCTTTGTACCACGGCCCAGAGGGTAGTAACGACACGCGGCGGGCCTGTCCTCGTAGACGGCGCAGCCAGCCGGGGTAACAAAGGGACAGGGTTCACCCGGCCCCTGCAGCATGCGCAACATGGGCAGAGGAAAGCCCGTGTCAGGCCAGGAGCGCATGACAGTATATTCAGCCAAAAAGGCGTCGCCGGGCATGGCACCAAGGTTTCGGCACAGACGCAGTACGTCATAGGGCGTAAGGGGCAGCGTGAGTTCGGCGCAGCACTGATTGAAACAGGGCACCTGGGGGTGGCAGTCAAAGCAGAAGGTTGCGCCGGGTTCGAGTTCCGGAAGGCTTTCAAGAAAATCCCTGCTGGCATCGTCCATGCTGACGTTCTCCTTGTTTTCTCCTCTGCGACGATCTGTACACGAGAGTGACCTAGATGACCTTGTTCAGGGCGTATTCGATGATGCCCTCAGCGCCGGCCTCGCGCAAACGCGGTAAGAGATCGCGCACCACGTCAATGTTCACCACTGTCTCCACCGAAAGCCAGCGAGCGTCACGCAGGGGAGAGACCGTGGGGGAATTGAGCGCGGGCAGCATTTCGAGTATGGCTTCCAAACGCCCGGCGGGGGCGTTCATCTTGAGCGCAACGAGATTTTCGGCGCGCAACGCGCCTTGCAGGAGCAAAGTAAGCTGTTCTATCTTGGCCCGCTTGCGGGGGTTCTCCCAGGCTACCGGATTGGCGATAAGCACCGGGCAAGAGACCATGACTTCGTCTATGATGCGCAGGCCGTGGGCGCGGATGGTGGTGCCCGTTTCGGTCACTTCCACAATGCCGTCGGCCAGACCTTCCACGACTTTGGCTTCCGTAGCCCCCCAGGAATAAAAAATATCTACCGCCACCTCCTTCTCTCGAAAATAGCGGCGCGTGAGGCCAACCAGCTCCGTGGCAATGCGCTTGCCGACCAAATCCTCAGGACGGCGATAGGGAGCATCGCCAGCCACGGCCAGCACCCAACGGCAAGGCCGGTTGGAAGTCTTGGAATAGGCGAGATCGGCTATGCGTACGACCTTATCCTCGTGTTCGCGTTCAATGAGCCAATCCAAACCGGTGATGCCCACATCCAGGACTCCGGCGGCTATGTATTCGCCGATCTCCTGGACGCGGCAAAGGGAAGCTGTGATTTCTGGATCATTGATGTCAGGGAAATAATTGCGCGTATGCTTGCGAATTTTCCAGCCCGCACGCTCAAAAAGGTTGATCGTGGCCTCTTCCAACGAACCCTTGGGCACCCCAAGTTTGATAATGGACGTTTCGACTTCGTTCATGGGCGTATGTTCCTTTGGCAGTGTTCTCTCGCCGTGCAACGTGGTTGCAACAGCTCGTACTCATGTTTTATTTATAGACATCCTTGGGATCAAAAACCCTGGGCGCGCACAGACGCACTTCCCCGGCGCGCAGTTCCCGGAAAAAACACGAACGCCGACCGCTATGACAGGCCGCGCCGCCCACCTGTTCCACGAGCAGGAGGATGGCATCGCTGTCGCAGTCCAGACGCAGGGCCAGCACCTTCTGCACATTGCCCGAAGTGCCGCCCTTGTGCCAGAGTTCCTGGCGGCTGCGGCTCCAATAGTGGGCTTCCCCTGTTTCCAAAGTCTTGTGCCAGGCATCTGCATTCATATAGGCGAGCATAAGTACCTCGCCGCTGTGGCAGTCCTGGGCAATGGCAGGCAGGAGGCCCTTACTAAAATCTGGGGTGAAGTCCGCATTTTGCGCCATGCACTTCTCCTTGGCTGATTGGTAGCGGAAGGGGCTGGGCACAAGCGTGGCAAAACTCGCCAGGCCCAGCAGAGAGCTTGCGTTGCCTGAAACACAGGGATAGTATATTTGTCCCAGCAAAGCAAACATCAAAGGCAGCGTCCTTGCCAAAGGCAGGAGAAACGCACGTCCCCACAGGAGTTCCATGTCAGAAGAATTCACTTCCCATGACGCAGGAAGCATTGCCAGGCCCAGCGCAGTTGCTGAAAATCCCCTGGACGCAGCACAGGCCGCAATCTCGGATACCTTTGCCACTCTGGATGCCAAAGCCATAGCGCAGCCGGAGAATGCCCTGCCGCGCATGTCGGTGCAAGACTTGCCGCCCAGCGTACGTGCCGGGCTGACCCGAGCTGGTTGGCAGACGCTCATGCCCGTACAATCCCTGGCACTGCCCTACCTTCTGGCCGGACGGGACATTATGGTGCAGTCACGCACGGGCAGCGGAAAAACAGGCTGCTATCTCCTGCCCCTGCTGCTCGGTATTTTTCCAGAAGTCAAGTCTGCGCAGGCTCTTGTCCTCACGCCCACACGCGAGCTGGCCGTACAGGTGGAGCGCGAGGCTGCTGCCATCTTTGCGGACACGGGTGTGCGCACGGTGGCCGTATACGGCGGCGTTGGCTACAAAAAACAAATAGAAGCGCTGCGCGACGGTGCGCAGCTCATTGTGGGCACACCCGGGCGCGTATTGGATCATCTGCTCCGGCACACACTGGATCTCGGCGATTTGCGCGAACTCGTCTTTGACGAGGCCGACCGCATGTTGTCTATCGGCTTTTACCCGGACATGAAGGAAATTCAACGTCACCTGCCCCAGGGACGTTTGCACACCTGCCTTTTTTCGGCGACATATCCTCCCCATGTTCTCAGGCTGGCGCAGGAGTTCATGACAGAACCGTCCATGCTCTCCCTTTCCTGCAAGGAAGTGTATGTTCCCGAAGTGCAACATCTCTTCTGCCAAGTAAAGCCCATGGACAAGGATCGCGCCTTGGTGCGCCTCCTGGAAACGGAAAATCCGGCTTCGGCCCTGATCTTTTGCAACACCAAGGCCAATGTCCACTATGTCTGTGGGGTCTTACAGGGCTTTGGCTACAATGCCGACGAGCTGACTTCGGATTTGTCGCAGTCACGGCGCGAGGCCGTACTGGAAAAAATCCGCCAGGGCAGTCTGCACTATCTCGTGGCCACGGACGTCGCCGCCCGAGGCATTGACATCGCGCAGTTGTCGCATGTTTTTCTCTATGAACCGCCCGAAGACCATGAAAGTTATATCCACCGCGCCGGGCGCACCGGACGCGCTGGTGCCGCCGGAACCGTCATCTCCCTCGTGGACGTCATGCAGCGCATGGAACTGGATCGCATTGCCAGACACTTCAGGCTGTCCTTACGCGAATTGCCCTTGCCCACCGACGACGACGTGGCCGGGGTGGTGGCAACGCGGTTGACAGCCCTGCTGGAAGCGCGTTTCCGTACGCTCACCGGACTTGAGCGCTTGCGCGTGGCCCGCTATGCGCAGCTAGCGCGGGATCTGGCAAGTCAGGGCGACGAAGAAGACAATGGCCTGCTCCTGGCCATGTTGCTGGACGCCTTCCATCGGGAAACGTTGTGCTGCCAGCAGCAGATGCCCGCGCAGTCCGCTCGCAGCGAACGGCGTTCCCGACGTTCCCGCAAGAGCAGGCAAGCCGGGAAGACAGAAGCAGAAGCCCGCATGTCCCAAGACACACCAGAACAGGGCAAGGCTTCTTCGGGCAGCTCGCGGCGCAGACGCCGTGCTGCGGCGCGCAAGGCCGAGACTGCTAACCATGAAGCCTCCGAGACGGTTCAGGAAGACCAGGCAGGAGCATGATGCACATTTTTCATTCCATCGACGAACTTGGCACCCTCCGGGGCTGCGTCCTCACTATCGGAAATTTTGACGGAGTGCATGTGGGGCATCAGGCCCTCATCCGCCGCACACTGGAAATCAGTCGCCAAAAAACCCTTGTGCCCCTGGTCATGACCTTCTGGCCACACCCGCGACAGGTACTCTCCCCGCAGCGAGGGCACTGCCCGCTGACCTCGCGGGAAGACCGTTTCGCCCTCCTGGAAGCCCTGGGCGTGTCTCACGTGCTGGAACTGCCCTTTACCGCCCAACTGGCGGCCATGGAAGCAGCCTCCTTTGTGCGCGACATGCTCGCACCCCTGGCCCTGCGCCATCTGGTTGTCGGCTATGATTTTACCCTAGGCCGCAACCGCAAAGGCACGGCTGCCGTACTCACCGAGTTGGGCACACTGCTCGGTTTTGCCGTGGATCAACTCGACCCCGTACCGGTCGACGGCATGGTGGTCAGCTCCACGACCTTGCGCAAGCTCATTGCCGAAGGCGATGTGGCCAAGGCCGCCACGTTGTTGGGCCGCTGGCACGGCTTCAGCGGGGAAGTACTCCACGGCGACGGCAGAGGCGCGGGACTGGGCTTTCCCACAGCCAATCAGCGCAAGCCCGATGTGGTTCTGCCAGCAGTGGGCGTCTATGCCACCTGGGCCACCATTGACGCAGAAACCGTGCCTGGCGTGACCAGCATCGGCCATAAACCGACCTTTGGGGGAACAAGCCTCGGCGTAGAAACCTTCCTGCTGCAGGGCGGTCGGAATATCTACGGTCGCAATTTGCGTCTGGAATTCGTTGACAGGCTACGCCGGGAGCAGAACTTTGCTTCTGTAGAAGACCTCAAGCAACAAATTGCCGCTGATGTCCGCGAAGCTCGCAGCATTTTGCATGGAACTGCGCGCGGTTCAGGGGTTGGCCGGTGAACGAGAAGCAGGCTCCATTTTTCTTTTTCCACCTGCCGCGCACGGCGGGCACCACGCTCAATGCCATACTGCGGGACAATTTTGCACCCGCTGTAACGCTGAGCATCTACCGCCGCGAAGACTACGAACGCTATCGCGAAATAGACAGCGCGTTCCTGGACGGCCTGCGCCTCATTCAGGGGCATATCATGCCCCAGTCCATGCAACCGCCCACGTTGTACGGCAGACCCGTGCGCTTGTTCACCTTTGTGCGCGAACCAGTGGCTCGGCTGGTTTCTGAATACCGCTTTCTCAAGAGCTGGCCGCAAAATCATATGTTTGCCTACCTCAACGAGCATAACATTTCGTTTCGACACTATCTTACGGGCAACGAGCGGCAACTGCGCCTGCGTGGACGCAATTTTATGACGCACAGCCTTGCAGGCATACACCAGGGCATTTCTGACGCCGACGCCCTGGCCCTGGCCAAGCAGCATTTGGAAACCAGCATTCTCTTTTGCGGCGTGCAGGAGCGTTTCGACGAAAGCCTGCTCTTGCTGGCGGATATTCTGGGACTGCAACACTATTGTTATGAGCCGCGCAACAGGTTGCGCCAGGACGCCTTGCCGGAAATCTCGCCCGAAGACCTGGCTCTTGCGGCGGAATTGAATGCCGCTGACCTGGAACTGCACCGCCATGCCCTGCGCCTGCTGGAACAACGTATGGCCAGCCTTGGGGCGGCCTTTGCCCTGAGGCTGCGCAACTTCCGGCAGTTGAATACCAGATACCAAAAAATTTGTGCCCTGGTGGAAAAGAAACATCAGGTCACGCCAACTGGCCCCGTCATCTTGCCCAAGCGATAGCGCTGTTACACAAAAAGCAAAAAGGCTAGTATTCTGAAAACAAGCGCCTGCATTTTTTCCAAGGAGGTTTCCCCGATGCAGTTTCTTTTGTCAGCGCTCAACACTGCGCCCAAAGGCCGTTCCCTGTTCCGGCGTGCGGCGTACATCGTAGCCTTGCTGCTGCTGCCCCTGACCTCAGTCTGCGCCGCCAGGGACGTGAACCTGGCCGAAGCCTTTCAGGCCATGCAGACTGCGGACAGCGACTTCCACATCGTGGATGTGCGCTCGCGCCAGGAATACGAGCAAGGCCATGTGCCTGGTGCCATCAACATGGACGTGGCCGATCCCAATTTTCCCCTCATGCTCCAGGAACTGCCCAAGAACGCGTCAGTCGTTGTCTACTGCCGCTCTGGTCGGAGATCCGCCGTGGCCGTGCGGATCATGGAAAGTTTGGGGTACATCAGGATTTTACACATGAAGGATGGCTGGCTGGCCTGGGAAAAAGCCGGACTGCCGTCGGAAAAGCAGGCGCATTGAGTGCCCCTGCCCCTTATGCTTGCACGGTTTGACATTTACAAAAAATGAAATTCGATGATTTTGACAACATCATGCGCGTGTACGAAACGTCCTGCGACCACTGCAGCCTGCCTGGCATATATATGGTGACAAGAATTGACGGCAGGAATTTCACTACACTTTCACGAAAAATCTGCCACTTTGAAGCGCCATTCGACGTCAAAATGCGCGACCTGATGATAGAAACCACACGACGGCTGATGCGTTGCGGATTCACAATTCTATACGGCTACACGCAAAGCGATGAAATATCCTTGCTGCACAGCCTGCGTGAGACGGCCTTTTCCCGCAAGCACAGAAAATTCAATTCCATCCTGGCAGGGGAAGCGTCAGCTATGTTTACGCATCTTCTCGGCACACCGGCTGCCTTTGATTGCCGCGTCTGCGAACTGCCAAGCACAGCTCTTGTCACGGACTATTTCCGCTGGCGCATGGAAGACGCGCACAGAAACGCACTCAATGGCCATTGTTATTGGCATCTGCGCGCCACAGGCAAGAGCCTAAAAGAGGCCACCACCCAGCTTTCCGGCATGAGCGTTGCGCAGAAAAACGAACTTCTCTTTTCCCGCGGCATCAATTTCAACGATCTGCCACTGTGGCAGAAGCGTGGCAGCGGGGTGTATTTTACGTTCATTGAGAAAACAGGCATAGATCCAAGGGACAGATCTCCTGTGACCACCACAAGGCGGCAACTTGTGACTGAAATGGAACTGCCCATGAACGACGACTATGCCGCCATGCTCAAGAACATCCTGCGTGCAGATGATGGCAAGCCAGGTTTGCACTGAGCGAAATTCTCATGGGCAATTTTTGCCGTATTTTTTAACAAAAAAACACATACCTGCATTTTTTTCCTGTATTGCGCCGCAATCTCGGCCATACTACGCAAAGAACCCCATAAAGCGTCAAGGAGGAATGGCACAAAATATGCATTGATTTCTAGCAGGAGGGTTACTGACATGTCCACTCAGCACAGCGTGAACAGCAAGACTGCATCGTCAATTTGTTCCTGTTCCAGAAATCTGGACAAGAAAATTGCCCGTCTCAGCGCCCATTTTGATGATCAGGACGGCAAGGCTGCCATGTCCTTTCGCCACAACAGACATTCCATTGATTGTCTGGGCAATACAAGTTCTGGAACAGCAAAGCTCTCCAATAGAAATCTTGGCGTGCTGTTTCAAAAGATGCACGGCACCATTGAGGACATGCTCATGTTCAGGACAGTGCGTGAACATGCGAACACGAAGGATCTGCTGCTCAAGCTGAGGGATTTTGTCTGCGGTACGGTCAACAAGGACGCACACACATGTGCCGTTGCCAAGACGTCCATCGACAACCTGTCATATTTTATTTTGTAGCGAATGGCTGAAATCTCTGCAGAGAATTCACTTCTTTTTGTTGACAAAAAATTTATTTTTCTGCCTGTTGGCGAAATTATATTTGTTTTAAAAGCCATGTACACATAATGGCTAGTAACGTAAGCGCTATATAAATAACATATTTATGTTTTCTATTTTTTGATGCTTTATCGTGTCCGCAAGGTTTTCCGATGCCGCTCATACATTGGAAGAAGTCGCATTGTCACGTTCTTTCACGCTCTTTGTTGTATTGAGACGATTATGCATGTGGCAAATCCTTTTATGTACAGCTTTTTTTAATTACGCAGTTTCTCATCCTGAACCTTATCTCAGCATCTCCGGCAAAAAGGTAATGATAGACGGGAAATACGTCAGCAGAACCAGGTCAACCAGCAACATGAGCAAATAGGGCATGACTTTGGCCGTTACCTTGTCAATGGACACGCCGGTAATGGAGGAAACGACAAAGAGATCCAGGCCCACGGGCGGGGTGATGCAGCCAATGGCCAGGTTGACAACCATGAGAACGCCAAAGAACATGGGGTCAATGCCAAGCCCTAGGGCCACGGGCAATAGGATGGGCGTGAGGATGACCACAGCAGCCGAGGCATTGATGAGCGTGCCGATGAACAGCAGCAAGACGTTGACGAGCATGAGAAAGATAAGGGGGCTGTCCGTGAGGGTTGCGAAGGTCTGGGCCAGCAAATGCGGCACTTGGGCATTGGTCAGAATCCAACCGAAGAGGTTGGCCGCGCCCACCACGAACATGATCATGGTCGTATTGTAGGCCGCACTGAGCAGTGTCTTGGGCAAGTGCGCAGGCGTAAGTTCCCTATAGATAAAGAAGCCCACAAAGGCCCCGTACACGGCGGCCACGGCCGCCGCTTCCGTAGGTGTGAACATGCCAGAATAGATGCCGCCCAGAATGATGACGGGCATCATCAAGGCCCAAAAGCATTCCACAAAAGATTTGGCTATGCGCCGCAAAGAGAACGTGCCTTCGCCGCGATAGCCGTGTTTGCGAGAAATGACCCAGCTCACCACGCACATGGTCACGCCCATGAGAATGCCGGGCGCAAAGCCGGCAATGAAGAGGTCGGCTATGGAGGTGTTGGCAATGGCCCCGTAGACCACCATGGTGATGGACGGCGGAATGACAATGCCCACGGTGCCGCCGCTGGCCACCACGGCTGCGGCAAAGGAGCGCGGATAGCCGCGCCGTTCCATCTCGTCGATCATGGAAGCGCCTATGGCCGCCGTTGTGGCAGCGGACGACCCAGAAAGCGCTGCAAAGAACATGCCAGCCACGGCCACTACCAGAGCCAGGCCGCCGGCCAGTGCGCCCACCAAGGCCATGGAAAAATCCACAATGCGACGCGTGACGCCGCCGTCGGCCATGAAGGCTCCTGCCAACATGAAGAAGGGCACGGCCATAAAGGAGAAAGAGTCTACCGAAGTAAACATGCGCTGCACCACCACGATGAGCGGCATGTCCAGGACGGCATAGAGGACGATGGCCGAGGAAAGCCCCAGCCCCACACCGATGGAGGCGCCCGTGGCCAAGATGATGATGAACGAGGTAAGAATGACCCACAGAGTCATGACCGCCCCCTATTGCTGCTTTCCGCTGGCTGGAGTCTTGAGTACACGCACGAGATTGGCGGTCACATAACAGAGCATGACGCCGCAGCCAAAAGGTATGACCGCATAGACCCAGGACATGGGAATCATCATGGCCGGCGATGTCTGAAAATGCGCCAGGGTCACCATGCGCACGCCATTCCAGACCATGATGCCGAGAAAGGCGATGGAAAAGATGTCTGCCAATATGTTCAGTGTTTTCAGCGTACTGCCTTTGACGCGGCTGGTGATGGTCTCTATGCACATGTGTCCGCCATGCTTGGCCACCAGGGGTAGGGAGAGGAAAACCACCCAGACAAAGAGATAGCGCGCCAGCTCTTCGCCAAAATGGGGCGTCCAGCCGAAGCAGTAGCGGGTGATGACCTGGCCGAAGACCAAAAGCAGCATGGCTCCGTTGGCCACAATGACCAGGGCTTTGAGCGCTTTTTCAAACAAGGCGGCAATGGCAGACATGCAAGACTCCGTTCACGGAAGTGTACAGTCGGGCGAGGGAAGCAGCGCAACCCGCAGCTGCTGCCAGGCAGAAGACCTGCTTGACGCGGACTCACGGGCTGCGCTGGGGGGCATGAGGCAGACCCTACTCAATGGCCAGAATGGCCTTGAGGCTCGCGTCGCCAAAGCGCTTCGTGTAGATGTCCCACACGACGCGCGTAGTCTTGGCAAAGGCTTCCTTGTCCACATTATCGTTGACCTGGCTCTTGCCGCTGTCCAGGATAATCTTGAGGAACTTGCCCTCCATGTCGCGGCAGAGCTGGCGCTGCCAGTCACGGGTGTCTTCTGCGGCCTTGCGCAGCAATTCTTGCTGGGCCGGCTTCAGCTTGTTCCAGGCAATGGCGCTGATCAGTACCGGCTCCGGAGCATAGGTATGCCCGGAGAGGGAGATGAACTTCTGGACTTCATAGAAGCGCTTGGTGGCAATGTGGGCCAGGGGATTTTCCTGCCCGTCGATGACGCCCTTCTGCAGGGCTGTGTACAGTTCGCTCATGGCCATGGGCGTTGGGCTGGCCCCCAGGGCTTTCATCATTTCAATGTACACGGGCTGTTCCATGACGCGGAATTTGAGTCCCTTCATGTCTTCGGGCTTGACAATGGGCCGCACGTTGTTGGTCATGTGGCGCACACCGTTTTCCCAGATGGCCAGGGTGATCATGCCCCTAGCCTCGCCCTTCTTGCAGAGTTCCATGCCCACGGTGTCCAGGGCTTTGTAGGCATGTTTCACGTCGCGGAAAAGGAAGGGCAGGTCAAAAATGGACACTTCGGGCACAAAGTTGCCCAGGACGGCCGTGCCGGTGAGGGTCATGTCCACGGTGCCAAAGGTCAGGCCTTCCACCAGGTCGCGCTGGTTGCCCAGTTGGCTGGAGGGATAGACCTGTATGAGAATTTCGCCGTTGGAACGCTCTTTGACCAATTTGGCGAAGTGGTCGGCGCCTTGGCCATAGGGATTTTCTGGCTCGGCAATGTGGCCCAGTTTCAGGGTGATGGGCGCTGCCAGGGCCAATGAGGCGCTGAGCAGGAACGTGACCGCCAATGCGAGGATACGCAGCATGAGAACCTCCTGTGGGTGTTGGGGCAGCACCGTGATTCGGCGCTTTTACTCCATTGTATGGTATGTTTGTCGCCTGTCAATAGGTCAAGGGCGACAAATGGCATTCCCGGCCTGTCGAGCCAGGCGCTGGCGCAGATTTTCCGCTACCTGCTGCGGATCTATCTGCACACGGGCCACGCCGCTCTCCATGGCTGCCTTAGCTGTGGCTGCGGCCACACGTGGGGCTACTTCTCTATCAAAGGAAAAAGGGATGATCTTCGCAGCGCTCAGCTCGCGTTCCGGCACCATGTCGGCGATGGCCTGGGCCGCTGCAATCTTCATACTGTCGTTGATATCCGTGGCGCGTACGTCAAGAGCGCCCCTGAAAATGCCAGGGAAAGCCAGAATGTTGTTGATCTGGTTGGGACAATCCGAGCGGCCCGTAGCCACTACGGCTGCGCCGGCAGTGTGGGCGCGTTCCAATGGCCATATTTCCGGTATGGGATTGGCCTGGGCGAAAACAAGGGGATCTTTGGCCATGCTGCGAATCATGTCCTCATGGAGCGCGTTGGGCACGGAAACGCCAATAAAGGCATCGGCGCCCTTGATAGCGTCGGCCAATGTGCCCTTGACCTTGTCCGGATTGGTGGCAAGGGCAATTTCTTCCTTAAAGACGTTCATGCCCTCAGGGCGTCCGGCATAGATGGGTCCGTGGGAATCGCACATAATGACGTTTTTGAGTCCCACGGCCATGAGTAACTTGACAATGGCCGTGCCCGCAGCACCCGCACCGCTGGTGACCACCTTGATGTCCGCCAGCTTCTTGCCCACCACCTTAAGTGCGTTGAGCATTCCGGCCATGGTCACAACGGCCGTACCGTGCTGGTCGTCGTGAAAAATGGGTCCCTGGAAGATGCCGCGCTCCTTAAGGGCATTTTCAATGATAAAGCACTCCGGCGCCTTGATGTCTTCCAGATTGACACCGCCAAAGGTGGGAGCCATGAGTTCGATAAGCTCGACGATTTTTTGGCTATCCTTGGTATGCACGCAGATGGGAAAGGCATCCACATCGCCGAAGGTTTTGAAAAGCAGGGCCTTGCCCTCCATGACGGGCATGGCCGCTGCTGCGCCGATGTCGCCCAGGCCGAGGACAGCTGTCCCGTTGGAGACGACACAGACAAAGTTGGCATGATTGGTGTAGACGTCAAGCTGGGAAGCATCCTTGTGAATTTCCAAGCAGGGTTCGGCCACTCCAGGCGAATAGGCCAGGGTCAGGTCATCGGCGTCGCACGCCGAAACCTTGACGTGCAACTCTACCTTGCCCTGATTGTTTTTGTGCAGAGCCAGGGCTTCATCACGCACATTTTTGATGCGGGACATATGTTCAGACTCCTTGATTGGGTATGTCGCCGGGCTGTCTTTGCCAGCTGGCGAAGTGGATGGAAGCAAAGCATTCCCGATGCGGCAACATGTAGCCTAAATGTAGAGTACTTCTCAACGCATGGCAAGAGCCATAACCTGTGCGACTCCTTCCCTGACTCTTTGGCGCTTGGACACAAATCTCTCAGAAAAATGCTTGCCAAGGGCGGCAGTGGCGTTTAGATTGCCCCAGCAGGAAGCGCTGTCTAGGCTTACCTCCCATAATCAGCAGCAGCGTGTTGTTTATTTCAATCCACAGTCGGCTTTCTCCACCGATTGAGTCCGCCCCCGACGCAGAGGCCCTCCCTAAAAAAAGGAAAGATGCCCCGACTTTGCCGTGCGTCAAGCGCATTGTCCGCAAGAAGGGGATGTTTCCATCGAAGGAACTTTTGATGAAGGTAGAAGTTTTGGGCGCAGTGGATACGGCGCAAGCAGCTTCAGCAGACATTCCCTTGTTCCTTTCTCCTGTCGAGGCCGGCTTTCCGTCGCCTGCCGATGACTATCTTGAAAACACGTTGAATCTGCATACCCATATCGTCAAACATGCCTCCTCGACTTTTTTTGTGCGTGCGCACGGCCAGTCCATGATCAATGCCGGCATTTACGACGGCGACTTGCTCGTGGTTGATCGCGCGCTGCGTGCGGAACATAAAAGGATTGTCATTGCCGCCCTGGATGGCGAACTGACGGTCAAGCGCCTTGTGCGCCGCGGGAACAAAGTCTTGCTTGTGCCGGAAAATCCCGAATTTCCTGAGTTTGATATTACGCAGCGCGAACACGTCCATATTTGGGGCGTTGTGACCTATGCCATTCATAAGGTTTGACGTCCCCTCGCGCCCATAGGCAGGAGGCGACCATGCGCATCAAGTGCGTTTCGTGGAATGTCAACGGCCTGCGCGCCCTGGCTGCAAAACCGGAGTGGCGCTGGTTTGCCGAGACGGACGCCCAGATTGTGGCCCTACAGGAGACCAAGGCCCAGCCCTGTCAGCTAGATGCCAGCCTGCGCGAACCCAAGGGCTGGTATGCCGCATGGGCTTCCAGCGAGGTCAAGAAGGGCTATTCCGGCGTGGCCGTGTTCAGTCGCATTGCCCCCCTGCGGGTCAAGAGCGAACTGCCTGAAGTTGCATTTCAGGGCGAGGGACGGCTGCTGCACCTGGAATTTGCGCAGTTTCATTTTTTCAATGGCTACTTCCCCAATGGCGGCGCCGAAGAGCTGGACGAAAAGGGCAAGCCAACGGGCCGTTTCAAACGCGTCCCCTACAAAATGGGCTTTTTCGAGGCTTTTCTGCGCTACGTCGAAGCCTGTCGAGGCAGCAAGCCCGTCGTTGTCTGCGGGGATTTCAACATTGCCCACACAAGCATTGATCTCGCACGTCCCAAGCAGAACGAGAAGTCCACGGGCTTTCTGCCGGAGGAACGCGCCTTCCTGGATCGCTTTACCCAAGCGGGTTATGTGGACTCCTTCCGCTTGCTGCACGGTAAGGAAGCAGGCCGCTATACCTGGTGGTCGTACAAGAGCCGCGCCCGACCGAAAAATATCGGCTGGCGCATTGATTATTTCTTTGTTTCCCAAGAGCTTGCAGACAAGGTACGCGAAGCCTGGATCGAGGATAGCGTGTACGGTTCCGACCACTGCCCTGTGGGCCTGTGCCTGGAACTGTGAGCAACAGCGTACATCTGCCAGCAGTATTTCCCAGAACTGGCTTTTTGGCTACGCCATGACTTTTGCCCCCAGTCGTTCTTTATCAAAGTCGATGGACGACAGAGGGGAGCAAAAAACGCGCTCCCGCAGGATACGGGAGCGCTGGTTTGCGTGTGTCTGAATAAGGAAAAAGTAAACCGGACTAGGTATTCTCGTTTTCTTCCTGCGCCTGCTTGAGCAGATCTCCGAGATTTTGACCGGATTCCTGTGGGCCGACGTGGAATTCTTTGGGCTTGCGCTCCTCTTCGTCCTTGATCTGCTTGATGGACAGACCTAGACGGCGATCTTCGGCGCTCACATGGATGACCTTGGCTTGAATTTCCTGGCCTTCCTTGTACATTTCGGCTGGCGTTTTGACCTTCTTGCTGGACAGCTCGGAAACATGCACCAAGCCTTCAATACCTTCTTCAACTTCAACAAACAGTCCAAAATCGGTGATGTTGGTGACCACACCCTTGACCGTACAGCCCACGGGGTAGGTACTCGGTACATGGCCCCAGGGGTCGTCTACGAGCTGCTTGATGCCTAATGTAAATTTTTCGCTCTCCTGATCCACAGTGAGAACCTTGGCTTGCACTGTATCGCCCACCTTGTACAGCTCGTTGGGATGGCGCAACTTCTTGGTCCAGGAAATGTCGGAAACATGGATGAGACCGTCGATGCCGTCTTCAATGCCGATGAACATGCCAAATTCGGTAATATTCTTGATAACGCCCTCAAGAATCGTGCCTTCAGGATACTTTTCGGCCACCAACTCCCACGGGTTGGGACGAACCTGCTTCATGCCCAGGCTGATACGTTTCTTGTCTCCGTCAACGCCAAGGATGATAACTTCCACTTCGTCGCCGGTGTGAACCATTTGCGAAGGATGTCGCAGCTTGCGCGTCCAGGACATTTCCGAAATATGCACCAGACCTTCCACGCCGGGTTCCAGCTCCACAAAGGCGCCATAGTCAACCAGGTTGGTGACCTTGCCGCTGCACTTGGTGCCTTCGGGAAAGCGGGCAGAAATATCCTGCCAGGGATCCGGTACGAGTTGCTTCAGGCCCAGGGAAACTTTATTGTTCTCGCGGTCAAAGGAAAGAACCTTGAGCGTCAGCTCCTGACCGATTTGGATCATTTCTTTAGGATGGCGGATGCGCTTCCAGCTCATGTCGGTTATATGCAGCAGGCCGTCCAAGCCGCCCAGATCCACAAATACGCCGTATTCCGTGATATTCTTGGCCTTGCCGGTGATGATTTGGCCTTCTTCCAGGGTGCGCAGCAAATCCTGGCGTTTGGAATCGCGCTCTTCCTCCAGCAGGACGCGCCGTGAGACAATGACATTGCTGCGGCGGCGATTGATTTTGAGGACGCGGAATTCAAATTCCTGGTTGACCAGGGCATCCATATCGGGCACCGGACGCAAATCCACATGGGATCCGGGCAGAAAAGCCTCTACCCCATTGATGTCCACGGTATAACCGCCCTTGATGCGGCGCATGATATGCCCTTTGACGACTCTGTTGTTCTCCTGCACGTCCTCCAGTTGGTCGAAGACCTGCATGCGCTTGGCTTTCTCAAAGGAAAGCGTAATGGTGCCGTCGTTTTCATTCTTGCGAACGACGTAGACATCTACAGTGTCGCCGACGTGAATGTTGATGTTACCAGCAGCATCGCGAAATTCCGCTGTGGGTATTTGCCCTTCGGACTTGAAGTTCACGTCGACCAGCACATTATCGTCATCCACGCGGACGATTTCGCCTTTCGTGATGGAACCTTCCTCGAGATCTCCGAAATCGGCATTGAGATAGTTTTCCAGGGCGCTTCCGAAATCCATTTCGTTATCGTGCCCACTTTCCAAATCAGCCATATGTCCAGCCTCCAAGCATGATTTCCTTCCCTAGGGGAGGGGCTGCCTTTCTAGCAGGATTTGACAAAAAGAACAAGAAAAAATCCTTGAAAAACGGCCTGTCTTGTTCCTATTCACAGCCGCTTTGGCCTTATTTTTGTGACAGATGCCCACTGAAGTGCATCTCCCCAATGCTTTGCGCTTCCATGCCCTCTCCTTTTTCTTTTTTCAACGACAATTCCGTCAATAGCTTCAGCTCAGCCTCTGAACCCAGAATTGACATCCTCCCCCGCCTCAAGGCGGGGGCTTCCTCGCTGTATGACACCTTTAAAGCCACAAAAAAGGCATAGTAGCTTCTGACGCAGCCATTTTACGATTTTGAGGCATTCGTCAGCTAAGAAAACCTGAAATACATGCTTGGCAAGGCCCAAGCGTGCGTAGTATACTGACTTCGTGGCCAGATTCCTTGTTTTTGGCGTATCTCTATTCACCTGTGTCACGACGTTGCCGATGCGTTTATCGCGCGTTGCTGGCCGGGACTATGCCATCAATTTTACACGGAGACACCATGCGCCACATTCTCGTTGGAGTCAGTGGGGCCAGCGGTATGCCCCTGGCTGTGCGCTTACTCACTCTGCTGCAGGGCATGCCCAATGTGTCCACGCACTGCATTGTCACGGACGGCGCGGCTAAAGTTTTGCGTGAGGAATGTCATGCCGGGCCGGAATATCTTACTTCCCTAGCGGACTATGCCTACGCAGCAGACGATTTGGCCGCCGGTCCTTCCAGCGGTTCCTGGTGGCGGCGTAACAGCAACCACTGTGCCATGCTGCTTGTGCCCTGCTCCATGGGCACACTTGGCGCTCTGGCCTCTGGGGCTACGCGCAATCTGGTTCAGCGCGCTGCAGACGTGGCCCTAAAAGAAGGACTGCCCTTGGTGCTGGTCACACGCGAAAGTCCGCTCTCGGCCATTCATTTGCGCAACATGCTGACTTTGCGCCAGGCCGGCGCCGTGATTATGCCCTTTTCGCCTGGGTTTTACCTACATCCCCAAACGCTTGACGAAGTTCTGACCCATGCCTGCGGTCGCATTTTCGATCAAATCGGCCTAGCACACGACCTGGGCCGCTGGCAGGGTGTGAGCTGAGACGAGGGGCAAACGCAAATCACAGACCCCAAACAAGAGCAAAAAAAACGCTGGCCTAAGGCCGGGGAACAGGAGGCAGTATGAGCGATATTACCTGGTACGGACATTCGGCGTTCAAAATCGCCACAACAGGGGCACAGGTACTCCTAGATCCTTTTTTCCCGCCTTCCTGCGGCTGCTCAGTCAAGGACGTAGGTGCGGTGGATCTGGTGCTGGTCACACACGATCATGGCGACCATGTGGGTTCAACTGTGGACATTTGCAAAACCAGCGGAGCCAAACTTGGAGCCATAGTAGGCACAGCGGAAAAACTGGCCCGTTCGGGCCTACCCCAGGGACAGATTCTCAATGGTATCGGCTTCAATATGGGTGGCACTCTGGAACACAAGGGCGTCAAGGTAACCATGGTGCCAGCTTGGCACTCCAGCGAATCCGGCACACCTGCCGGCTATATTGTGCGCATGCCCGACGGTTTGACCGTCTATCACGCCGGCGACACTTGTGTTTCCAGCGACATGGAGCTGTGGGGCAAACTGTACTCCATTGACGTAGCCCTGTTGCCCGTGGGCGGCGTATTCACCATGGATGCGGCCCAAGCGGCCCTGGCCTGCACATTACTCCGCTGCCGCCACGTCATCCCCATGCACTGGGGCACCTTCCCGGTACTGGCGCAAAACACAGACGACTTTCGGGCCGCTCTGGACAGACAGGGAATGCGCGACATTTTCGTACAGCTCGCCCCGGGGCAAAGCGCACATTTTTCCCCTCAGAAGCAACCCTAAATGCCAAGAGGCTGGAGGAGTTTCCTTACCATATGCAACGGCTCTAGATAGACGCTTCATTCTGTAAGGCTTCTTCCAGGGCATACGCGAGCTGATCGGCACAGGATGTGGGATTGCGACCGCAGGTATTGCCCTTGAGCTTCTTGATGACGAGACAGGCTTCCTCGCCTTCGAGCAATTTGGCGATGGCCTGAAGATTGCCAGGACAGCCACCCTCAAAATGGAGATCGTGGATGCGGCCCTGGTTCAATCTAAAATCGATACGTTTGGAGCAGACCCCAACTGGGCGGTACGAGTACACACCCATAACAACCTCGCTTGCTGCGCCTGCCGTCTCTACCTATGCTGATATATCCGAGCGTAAGGGACGGCAGGCTGGTTTGTGTGTGAAATGACAGCTCTATGGGCTACTCTTGCCACCTTGGGTAAACAGCCGCCGCGTGCCTTGGATGAGTCCGCCAAAGATGTTCACCACGCCGCCGGCAATGCTGCCCAAGGTATTGAGCAGCAGCGTACCCGCGCCGATGGACGTCTTCATGGCCCCCAGGGAACCGTACAAGCGCAATGGGAAATCGGGCACATTCTTTTTGTTCACGTTAAGATTGCAGTCCAATGTGCCCTTGTTCAGGTTCACCCAGCCGCCGCCATTGACGGTCATGTCTTCACTCTTCAGCAGGAAATTGTGGTTTTTCACAACGCCGTCCATAAAGATTCCGGAAGCATGGATGGACTGAAAGCGCGTGGGCTTGCCCTTGAATACGCCGTGACGGTCGCGTTGCTGCCAGGAACCGTCAGTCAAATCCACGTTCCAGGTACCGTTGAGACGAGCGGGCAGCTGACCCGCAGCAGAGAGATTGGCCTTGAAGTCAACCCGCGCTGAGCCTACTCCACCCAGGACGCCATTGCCCCCCACGTCCTGGCTGGCCGCATTCAGGTCAACGCCTCGAGCAGCCACAGTAGCCGATATCTGCAAGCCCCTGTCGCAGAGTATTTCCGCCTTGGTCGTTATGGATCCGTCGTAGAGCGTGCCTTGGCGGCAGAGCAGGGACAGTGTGCCATGGTCAAGGGTCGCAGCCAGGCGCAGGTTGCGGATGTGCAGACGCCAAAGCGTGGCCATTGCGGCATGAAGTTCTCCTTTGGCGTCAAAAGTCTGCAGAAAACGGAAATCCCAAGGTTCGCCCCTACCAGACGGTCTGGTTCCAGCCCCTTTCCCCTTTTTTTTCTGGGGAATGTAGCGATCAAAATCCAACTGAGGCGTACTCAGATTGTAGTGCAACTCCGGCCTCTTGCGCCAGTTCAGGGCTAGGGAACCACGAAACTCCGTGTTGTCCACATTCGTGATTACCTCGCTCAGAGCCAGGGAAGTGGGCGTGCCCTTAAAAGCCGCGTCGAGACGCAGCCGTCCTAGGGCCGGGGGCAGCGATGTGACCGCGCAGCCGACCTGACGCAAAGTTTTGGTCATATCGGGTACTGAAATGGACATTTTGCCCTGCCACTGCAAGCCTTCCTTGCCGGAGGCTAGAGTCACACCTCCTTTGGCTTCAATGCCCAGGGCCGAAATCTGGCCTCCGCTCAGGCTCAGTTTGCCGACGTCAGCCTGACAGCTAAACTTGCCGGAAGCGTTCAACTGTAGTCCGGAAGGCATAAAGGCGCGTTCCGCAGACAGGTCGCAGGAAAAATCCCCGGGCACGTTGGTAAAAGCGAATTGCCCTCCAGGCCCACCAAACCAGAGCAGGCCGTTCAAGCTGGCCTTAGCGTTGATGCCTTGTTCCACAAGACTGGCCTTCCATTGACCGTCCAGACCGAGTCTCCCCTGCTTCCACAGACCTTGGCGCGCCTTGAAGTTGGCATCCAGAGTGCGAAAGGAGAGCAGGGCATTCTTACCCTGGGAGCGCAATTTGCCACGTTCCGCATGCACCGTGACTGTGCCGCGCAACATACGCAAAAACACGTTGAGCTTCTTCCCCTGGCTCATGATGTGTACGTCACCACGCAGCCGACCCCCCGTCAAAGGCAGAACGGGCAAAACCGCACTCAGCGGCACACCGTCCACATTCTGCACATTCACGTCTATGGCAAAGGGGGTTTCCGGGCTGCCGCCGAGAATGGTTGTGCCCTTGACACTGCCCCCGTAGAGCTTTCCGCGTGCCTCCAGAACCGTGTCTTCCAAGCGCGTCCTCTTGTCTACGAGGCCCTGCCTGATAACCACGCGGGCATCGTCGATGTCCAATGGGCCATAGCGAACCCTGGCAGCGTTCAGGCGAATGTCATAGCCCACATTCACCTCGCCTGCAATGACAGGACGACCTGGCCTAGGCGTCAATGCCTCATGTCCGTACTGTAGGTCAGCGGGCAAAACGCCGACGGACTCCGGCAGCGCCCGACCCAGGTTGACCAGGGGGGCCGTGAGATTGAGCGCAACCACGGGTTCCGCCCAGCTCGCCACGCCGCCCGTGCCGGTAAAATGGCTCCCCGAAGCCGTGGCCTCCGCATGGGGCACGCGCAGCCCCTTGCCGTCCATGTTAATATCCAGAACACCTTCGGTCAGAGCATCCAGGGAAATCTGCAGCCCTGGCGGCAAATTGCGCGCAAAGCCCAGCCATTGGGTAAGGCTGGCCCTGGTGAAGCACAGGCGTCCGCGCAGGGCAAAGTCATCGGGTTGGCCTAGGCGCAACGTGCCGTCGAAAACGCCCCTGTCCTTGCCCAGAGAAAGGGCCATGTCCTTAAGACTGATTTCTCCGCTGGCGTCCTCGCGGCGCACATGCCCGGTAATACCGGCAGGAATGAGTACTCCGTCCTTGCGTAAGGCAGCTCCAATATCCAGGCTTGCGTGCTGACCGCTCGAGTTCATGGACAGCTCCGCAGTCAGATTCAAACTGGCCAGCCAGTCCGGTCGCTGCAAGCGGCCCTTGAGCAAAAGCCTGGGCGTCATGTGGATCGGATCGGCCAGGATGGTCTCCCCCTCCACTGTCAGGCCATCCAATTGCGTAGGTAGGGCATCAGGCGGGGTCACGCTGGCCAAGTCCCAGAGCAAGCGTCCCGCACATCGGACGCCTGCCGACACATTGAGATCGCAGCGCAGCCCATGCACGGAAAAGCTCGCGCCGTCACTGCCCGTGACATCCGCCTCCCCAGCCACAATGCTTACTGCGCAACCTTGAGGCAGCAATGCCTGAATGGCCTTAGCAGCATTGTCCGATGTCAGCGCCTGTCCGGTCTGGCCCGTCGTGAAGGGCAAATTCGGCATCAAGGTGCATGGCAGTGCCCCGTTCAGACGTGGATGTTCCAAGGCAATGCTGCACACCCGCAGCCTGCCCTGCAGCAGAGCAAGAAGCTGTACACCCACATGCGCCTTGTCCACCCCAAATTTCCAGCCTTGCCCGGCCACGCTGACAGCGCTCAGGGCCAGACCAGGGTGCGGCAAAAGTTCTATCTCAGCATGACCTACGGCAATGACAAGACCGGACTGGGCCGCAATTTCCTGCGCATGCTGCTCCACATACTCCCGGCAATGGGCCTGCAAAAACCAGAAGCCGCCCGCCACCAGCAGCAAGACGCTGCACAGAAGCGGCAGGACAATGCGTAGCAGGGGGCGCAGACGTCTGAAGCAGTTGGGCATGGCGCTTGGCGTTTTTTATGGCTTGACGTTATACAAAAGGATATTTAGACTTTCTTTAGAACGCAAGCCCAATGTAGTGCATATGAGCCGCGTTGGCAACCGTCCGCAACAGGTGAAACTATGCCGCGTCTCCTTTGGATAGGCAGTCCTTTTTTTAGCTCCGAACTCGCATCCTGCGGCTGGGAAACCGTCTGTCACAATTTTGAGCAGCCTGCCGTCTACCACTGGCACGATCTTGTGCGTGTGGCCGACTTTGTTCCCGACGTCCTCGTGGTGGCCGACAAGAGCCGAGCCCCTTTTGTGCTGGGCATGGAAGAGTTCCCCTGTCTTACAGTGTTTTACAGCGTGGATTCGCACATCCATTCCTGGCAACCTTTCTATGCGCAGGGTTTTGATGCCGTTCTCTATTCCCTACGCGACCACGGGCAGCGCTTTGCCAATGCCTTTCTGCCTTGGGAACGCCTGTGGTGGTCGCCGGCCTTTGCCTGGCGCGACGATGCCCCGGATGCCAGCACGAGCAGAGATATGGACTGTGTCTTCGTGGGCAGCCAGAGTCCGGAACTGCCCCAACGGGCGGCCTTTCTGATGCAACTCAGCAAAGCCCTGCCAGGTCTGTGCGTAACGCGCGGCCAGTACCGGCAGCTCTATGCCAGGGCTCGCGTCATCCTCAACCACTGTGAACACGGCGATTTGAATTTCCGCGTCTTCGAAGCTCTCGGTTGCGGCGCTTGCTTGGTCACGCCGCGCATCGGACACGGATTTACGGATTTATTCACCGAAGGCGAACATTTGCTCTGCTATACCCCAGATACAGGAGATAGTCCGGACTCAACGTCAAAGGGAACTGCAGCGGACGCGACGAACGCGGCAGTCGCCGTGGCCAAAACCGCAGCCAGCGTACACGAGGCCGAAACGCGCATCCGCTGGCTCTTGGCCCATCCCGTGCAAGCCCAGCGTATGCGCGAGGCGGCGCTACAGACGGTGAACCAAGGCCACCGCGCCCTGCACCGCGCGCAAGCCTTCACGCAGCACATGCAGGCCCTCTTACCGCAGGCGGCAGACATCATGGCCAGTCGCAGGGCGCGTGCCCACGACATCCGCAAGAGCTGCCTACGCATGCTCTACCTCCACTGGGCCGAGCAGACGCCCCATGAACCCCTGCGTGCGGCCTACCTCGCTGCCGCCCGGGAGTAAGCCATCTGCGTCTTTTCGGTGAAGGCTTCCCGACGCACGGCTTTAACTTTGCCGTATCCAAGGTCGTGTTCCGCAGCAGGATGGCTCACGCGCTCCAGGGGACGCGCAAGAGATGTGTGAAGCGTTGCGTACGCTGGCGCTGACTTTACTCTGGACGGAAATCTCTTGTCGGGGTAGTATACGACATATTCGTAGTGTGTGCCATACGGCATCATGTATTTTCTGCCCTCTGCCTGCCTTCTTCGCCGGGATCAAAATGCAAATCCAGGGCCGGATCTACTGCAGGCTCATCTGCGGCAGGCTGGGCAAAGCTCAAACGGAGCAAATCGTCCTCGGCAGGCCCCTTGGCGGCTCGCGCCACAAGCCGCGTTGCAACGTGCGGCCCTGGATTCTCCGTCATGCCTTCGGGCGCAGTCTCCGCAGGAGCTACGTCAAAGGCGTCAAGGCGGGCCTCCAAGGACAAGAGCTGCAGGCGTAGCTGGGCATGTTCGTCGTGCAACAGGCGATAGGCCTGGGCCTGCATGCGCAGCATGTGCATAAGTATGGCGTAGACGGCAAGAAATCCAAAAAACAAAAAAAGCATGAAAGAAAACATGGCGCGCCTCCGAAATATCCAAGCATATATTTTTTTCGGTGGCGGCGCAAGGAGCTTGTATGGCTGCGCAACGCGGTGAACTGCGCCTCGTCATGGCCGACGCTCAGGGGCACATATACGACGATCCCCGTCTGCTCATGGTCTGCCGCCGAGGTTGGCAATGGGGATTGCCACGAACGGACGAAATCATCCCCCTGCCCGAGGAGAGCGAATGTTTTTTTTTGCCAGGTCGCCAAGCCTTAGGCCTGGATCCCGAGACCGGTCACCTGGCCGCTCCGGAGGGTGAAGCACAGCTCGCTGTGGCAGCTTTTGCCGCGCCGGCCTATACCCTTTCGGCGCACCCTGCATACGAAGCCGCCAAGGACGCTCCTTTACTGCCACTCTTTGCCTATGGCGCCGTGGGTTTTGCCAACGGTCGCTTCTACATGTGCGCCCGCCGCGTGGACAAAGAACCCCGCCAGGAGTTTCGACACATTCCCAAGTCGAGCATTGAACAAGGTGCCCGCGAAGTTCTGGCCGCCTGCCCTTGCAACCGCCTGGTGCGCCATATCGTGAACAACTGCGTGGGGCGTTACGATTGTCCTGCGGCACGCAATTTTGTGCTTGGACGCTATGAAGCCCCTTTGCCCACGTCGCGTAGCTGCAACGCCCGCTGCCTGGGCTGCATCTCAGCCCAGGACAGCGATTCTCCCTTGCGGGTAACGCCACAATGCCGTCTGGACTTCACTCCCGAGCCAGAAGAGATCGTGGACGTCATGCGTTTCCATGCCCGACGGGAACGACGTCCCATCTATTCTTTCGGCCAGGGCTGCGAAGGTGATCCGCTCATGAACGCCGACCTGCTTGTCGCAAGTGTGGCCCGATTTCGTGCCTCTGGCGGTTCGGGCACGGTGAATTGTAACACCAATGCTTCCCGTCCGGAGGCCGTGGCTGCCCTGGCCGATGCCGGTCTGACCAGCCTGCGCGTAAGCCTTAATAGTGCCCGTGACGCTCTCTATGCGCGTTACCATCGGCCTTGTGGTTACGACCTGGACAATGTGCGTGCCTCCATCCGGGCAGCTCGGCAGCGTCACGTCTGGGTTTCGCTCAATCTGCTCTACTTTCCTGGAATCACGGACACCGAACCAGAGCTGGAAGCCCTGGCCCGACTTGTGGGGGAAAATGGCGTGTCTATGATCCAATGGCGCAACCTCAACATTGACCCCGAATGGTACTTGCGCCACATGGACGCCGGAGATGGTGGGGGGCGATTGGCAGACGAACCGGCCATGGGCCTGCGTTCGTTCATGAAAAGACTCAAAAAGCTCTGTCCCTGGCTCGTATATGGCTATTTCAATCCCTACTTAGGGGAGCATGCGGACATTGCCGCTCCCCTGCCCGGGCAATGGCGCATGCCCTTGCCCAGCACTCTGGCGCGTTAAAAAGAAGGAGAATCAACATGGCCATTCTCGTTTGTGGCGGCGCAGGCTACATAGGTTCACACAATGTGCGCGCCCTGCTGGCACGTGGCGAAAAACCCGTGGTCATTGACAATTTTCTCACCGGACACAAGCCCGCTGTCCCTACGGACGTACGCCTTTACGAGGGCGACATGCGCGACCCGGCCTTGCTGGACGCCATTTTTAGCGAGCAGCATGTGGACGCTGTACTCCATTTCGCCGCCAGCTCCCTGGTGGGGGAGAGCATGGCCCAACCGCTCAAGTACTTTCAGAACAATATTGGAGGCATGCTGGCGCTTTTGGAGGCCATGTCCAGGCACGGCACGGACAAAATCGTCTTTTCCTCTACGGCCGCTGTGTACGGAGAGCCAGACTCAGTGCCCATCAGCGAAGACGCCCCCTTGCGGCCCACAAATCCCTATGGCGAAAGTAAACTGGCCATGGAGCGAATCATGCACTGGGTGGGCCAAGCCTATGGCATCCGTTCGGTTATCTTGCGCTATTTCAACGTGGCTGGAGCCTGGCCAGACGGCTCCATTGGAGAGGATCACAGGCCGGAGACACACCTCATCCCCCTTATTCTGCAAGTACCCCTGGGCAAACGCCCGGCCATCACTATTTTCGGCGACGACTACCCCACGCCGGACGGCACATGCATCCGCGACTACCTCGGCGTCATGGATTTGGTGGACGCACATCTTCGCGCCTTGGATCATTTGCGCGGCGGCGGAGAAAGTACAATCTGCAATCTAGGCAATGGAGAAGGATTTTCCGTGCGCCAGATGGTGGAGGCTGCGCAGCGCGTCACAGGTCAGAACATTGCCGTCAACGTGGGAGCGCGACGGCCAGGGGATCCCGCCCGCCTGGTGGCCTCGGCGGAACGCGCCGGACACATCCTTGGCTGGCGAGCCCAAGCAGGCATTGCGGAGATCATCGCCTCTGCCTGGGCCTGGCACAGGACGCATCCCAACGGTTTTGCCAGCTAGAGCAATTTTACGTTAACGTTACACAGCGCCGCAGGATGTACACAAGCCTGCGGCGTCATCCAAAGTCAAAACACGCTCGGCAAAATACACGTCAAACCGCTCTAGAGCTTGACGAGCAGCCTGGCTGTACCCAGGTCAGAGAGTGCAACACAACAAGCCAATGCCGCTACGACTATTCCACTTTGTCAGTTGCAATCGCAGAGGGTGCGCGCACGCAGGGACTTGAGCCGGATAGCGCCGCGCACAATCTCCTGGCGCAGCTCTTGTAAACGGCGATCCAGATTCTTGGCTATCTTCGTGCCGACTGCGGCCTTGAATGGCTGCATGGCCGTAATGTCCACGCCGCCATTGGCCAAGTCACGCACAAGGATCTCCTTGCCCTTGAACTTTCCGGCTGCGGTCGCAGCCACAATATCGTACACGGCCCTGTCCGGAAACTTGAGGATGGAAGTCAGGATGCGACCGGGCAAAAGTCTATCGTGATCCACATTCAGGCCCACGGCATAGGCTCCAGCCTTCTGCACTTCTTCCAAGGCAGGTCTATTGCCCATACCGCAAGCCAGAACCAAGACTTTGGCCCCCTGCTGCAGCAGATTGCGGGCCTCGCTCCGACCGGCCTCAGCATCGTTGAAAGAGCCTGTAATGGCCTGGATGACGCGCACTTCCGGATCAATAACAAGCGCCCCCTCGGAAAAGCCATGAAACAGGGAACGCTCAGCCGGAATATCTTCGCCGGAAATCCAGCCCAAAATTTTTTGCTCCCCACTGCCTGGCGTCTGTTGTTGCCGTACCAGCATGGCGGCCGCCGCACCAGCCAGATAGGCAGCCTGCTCATCTGCGAAGGTCACGGACATAATATTGGGTGCGCGGATACCGGCGTCAATACAGCCGAAGAGTGTGCGCCGAAAATTGGCAGCATTGTCACGCAAAATTTCATGTAGTCTGTCTGAAGCCACGAGTACAAGGTCGTACTCGCGCGCGGCATGGCGAAAAAGCTGCTCCAGGGCGAGGGTATCGCGGGGTTGTGATGCGGACAAGATGGCCACATGCACTTGCAAGTCCTTACTGGCCCGTTCCAGACCAAGGGCCAAAGCGTCATTCCAGTCCTTGTCGCCAAGAGATGTTTCGAGCAGCAAAGCCACGCGCAGCGAACCAGCGACCGCAGCCTTGGCAGGCGCACAGAGCATGAACGCGAAAAGCAGCACAAGCAGAGTACGAAAGCAAACAGGGGAAAGCATCTGAGCATCCTCGTGAAGTTTGGCGCAGGCGCTAATGCGTACCAAAACCCGGTATGTGGAAGCGCTTTTCCAACCAGCGCAGCAGCATGGAGGCCAGAGTGACCATAGCCAGATAATACGCGCCCACAGCCAGAAAGACTTCGGTAAAACGAAAGGTGTCCGAAGCCACGACCTTACCTTCTCCCATGAGTTCCATACAGGTCACCAGGTAGGCCAGGGAGCTGTACTTGATGAGGTAGACGATTTCGTTCCCGCAGCCAGGTAAGGCCCGCCGGGCAGCCTGGGGCACAATAATCCAGACAATGGTCTGCAGCGTGTTGAAACCCAGGGCCTGGGCTGCGCGGATCTGCCCTTGACGGATGGAGAGTAGGGCACCGCGCACATATTCGGATTGATAGGCCGCCGTACAGAGGATAAAACTCGTCATTGCCGCCCCAAAGGGCGGGAAAAAAATCCCTATCTTGGGCAGGGCGTAGTAAATCATCATCAGTTGCACGGCCAGGGGCACACCACGGATGATGGCGGTATAGGCATCGCCCAAACGCCTGATCCAAAGCGGACCGAAGGCACGTGCGCAGCCCAGGAGTACGCCGCCCACGAAACCCAGGCTGGCCGAGGGTATGATGAGCGCCAGAGAGACCAGCAAGCCGCGGTTCAAGGCGGGCAGCAAGTCGTTGGTCAAAAAAACCGTGTCCAACGTCAAGCCCCCATGTTCAAGATGTGTTGGCAGAAGTCCCGTGTGCGCGTGGCAGAACCTTCCGCCAAAAGCGCCTCTGGACTGCCCTGTTCGATGATGCGGCCCTGCTGCATGAACAAAATTTCCGTAGCCAGGGCCCGGGCAAAATCCATCTGATGCGTGGCCATGACCATGGTCATGCCGTCGCTGGCCAGATCGCGAATGACGGCCAGCACTTCGCCCACCAGTTCGGGATCCAGGGCCGAAGTAGGTTCGTCGAGCAAAATGACCTTGGGATCCATGGCCAGAGCCCGGGCAAT
>JAFTCE010000055.1 GCA_017454855.1 Desulfovibrio sp. | reverse complement strand
TTAGGTGGACATAGACTGCCCCAGGAGGGAAATATGTCCAAGGAGAGAAGGAAATTTTCGGCAGAGTTTAAGGCAAAGGTCGCATTGGAGGCTTTGGGCGGTGAAAGTTATGTGGTCTTGTTTGTTAGGCCACCTCTGAGCACAAAGGAACTGAGTTCTGTCACTGTGGCATAAAACGCATGGACAGGTCACGTATATTGCTCTCCATCATTCGCATTTTTAAGGCAATGGCCCATAAGTCGTGCTTGCGCACACGGCGTTTGGCGGCCACATATTTAAACCCTGCTGCAAGCAGCTTGCGGCTTAATGTCGTCTTTGTAAACCCCGTCTTATGCTGCATAAATACGTTGCCTGTGGCTACGCTCCGCGTAAGACCAAAAAGGATATCTAGAGGTGTAATGGGGCCAGCTGGTGATGTGTAGACTATGTCTTCCAATTTGTCATCGGCTATCATCTGGCCGATAGCCTGCAGGTCTGGGCACGTCACTAATAGGAAGCCGGTTGGCTTCAGCACACGCAGAAATTCCTTAAGAAGATGGTGCACCTCGTGCGTATGTACATGTTCAATATTGTGGGAAGAATAGATTGCGTCCACACTATTGTCAGCAACAGGTTTCATATCCAACATGGAGCAACACAAATCAGGCTTGCAGTCTGGGTTAATATCCAGCCGTATTTCTTTCCAGTCTTTAAATGCCGGTGGGAAAAACGCGACGTTGTTGCGATACCCAGATCCTACATGTAGCACAGACTTTTGTGGTGAATTCACAGTGCAGAGTCCAATTAGAATTATTCTGAAGTTAGGCGCAGGCTGTGGGAGTACACCCAATAATAGCAGATTTCCTTGAATAAAATCAATGAAGCTCTGTATCATTTTTCATAGCATCTATGACCGGCTGAATATAGAGGTTAAGGCCGTTTCCCACGTTTTGCTGTTTTCTTTACCGGAGTCTCTCCACTCTCATCCTCAAAGACTACCTCCTGAAGGGCCCCTCCCATATCGGAAGCGGAGCTGCCGGAAAGCAAGACGTCGCGGATGGCCGGGATGGTGCGATTTTGTCCCAGCTTGGCCAGTGCATCAGCGTTGTCATCAAAATAGTTGCCGTCAACGTGACTGATGTGGGTGAGTACCCTCTGCGCAAGGCCGTTCACATCGGTGAATTCTACAAAGTCCAGACCCTTCAGATGGGCAAACTCCCGCACGGGCGCAGTGTCGGAGGCCACAATGGGCAGACCCAGGGCCGCTGCCTCAAGGAACGACCAAGAGAGGATAAAGGGCGTGGTCAGGTACACATGGCAGGCAGAGAGCTTGAGCATGGCGAGGTAGAGCTTTCTGTCTAGCATGCCGAGAAAGTGCACGCGCTTCCAGTCAACCGCGTCGCCGAGTTCTGCTTCCAAAGTCTTGCGCCAGCTAGTACCCGTGGGACTCATGGAGCCGTACCCCACCGCGGCGACGCCGGCGTCGCGCCCCATGACGATGGCATGGGCCTCTTTATTGCCATTGAGTATGGCCGGCAATGCGCGCATGAAATAAAGGTCATGATGCATCTCGACCTGCACTTCCACGTCAATGTCACCGTATTCCTTGGATCGCACTTTCACATCCAGCACGCTGATTTTGTCGTCTCTTTTGCTGGACAGTGAATGCGGGTCAATGACTGTCAGTTCTTGCGAGCAGACGGGCAGTTTGAGAACGGCAGCCAGAAAATCGGCCAACACGTTAAGATGTCCGCCGAAGAGACGTTTGAAAACATGGTCATTTACAGGGGAGAGCAGGGGCTTTTCCATGCATTAATCATAACTATTGCTAAGGCCGATGACAAGCATGTCATTAGAAACACCTGGAAGAAGATATTATTTCCATACCGATATAGGCTAATGCATGACGGATGCCTTATAGTCGCTACAATCCCCTCGCCTCACCATAAGCATAATGCATACACCTCGCAGCCTCAGATGAAAAGAATACAAAAACTCCTCCAATGTCAGAATTTCTCAAACATTGCAATGGAAGCTGATGGATATTGCTGCAAAGAAAGGTGTTTTCTTCAATTCGACCGCTGAGGAGGCTTTGCAACGTCACGACTCAGCGTAAAATCGGTATATCCGTCTTTTTTAGGGAAAATATGACTGACATTTATGTCAATAGTTCAGATTACTTGATCATTTTATCTATTACACGATATAATTATTATCATTCCCTCCCATTGTGATCTTACCTTCAGTATTATCTTCCATATCCTGAATAAGTGATGATGGCTTGATGCTAAGCGCTGCAGCTAGGTTGAAAAGCAATTCAACAGTTGGCTGGCGTTTTCCTAGTTCAAGACAGGAAATGTAATTCGCCGTTCCATATCCCAAGCGTGCCCCAAGCTCTTCTTGAGACAGCCTTTCTGCTTGGCGAAACTTTCGTAATGTTTCACCAAAATGAACGGCCATATCCTTTTTTCCCATGCCTCTTTATAGCTGGTTGACAAGGCTAATACCTCTATCTATAGATAAAAAAAGTGGTGTACGCATAGCAATATCGCACAGCTCGTTGAGGCTCTATCATGGCGAAACTGGAAGAAATAACCGTTGGTAGCATCGTTTTCGGCATTATTGGCTCGGAACGTGTGATCATTGTTGCAGTCAACTGGTGCGGTTCTTCGGTTTTTGAGGTCTTTTTCAAAGACATTCAAGGCAATGCTGGAAGTCAGTGGCTATACAGAGAGAACGAAGGTCGGCTTGTCATTGAAGAAAAGAATCTTCCATGGAGCTTTGACGCCGATTCAGACACGCTACGTCTTGTATCCGAGGCGTACCGGATTCATCTTGGTCATCTTTTTGATCCGTACCTTGTTGTTCATACTTCTTCCATAGACCCGTTGCCGCACCAGATTTTCGTCGTGTATCAGGAGATGCTACCGCGTCTTCCCCTGCGATATATTCTTGCTGACGATCCAGGTTCAGGCAAAACAATCATGACTGGTCTCCTTATCAAAGAGCTGATTGCCAGGGGTGACCTCAAACGTTGTCTGATCGTTTCACCCGGAAGTCTTGCAGAGCAATGGCAGGATGAGCTGTACCGAAAATTTCATCTGCGATTTGAAATCCTGACCAATGACCGGATTGAGGCATCAGTCACAGGCAACGTTTTTTCTGAACTTTGGAAGAATTTGCAGGATTTCTTTGTATAAAGGCTGCTTTGGAGATTGGGGATTTTCTGGGTTAAGGAGTGCTGCATGAACAACGTACAGCGAACAGTTCCGTTCCAACGCATCCTGCATATCATGGCGGTTTTGCTGCTGGCGACCGCATTGCCGGCCGCTGCGGCATCCGCACGGCCAACCGAGGATGTGCGCCTGCCGCCCATGCCCAAGAACACGGGTTGCACTACCACCATTGTCACGCCCGGCGCATCCGAAGACGGCAGCATGCTGGTCAGTCATTCCGACGACAATGATCTGGGCGACCAGAGTATTGTCTACGTTCCCGCCCGCGACTGGCCCGAGGGCAGCCTGCGCCCGGTCTATGCCAGCGCCGTGGCCGTGGGCGACCAGCCTCGCTTCAACGCCTTTCTCGTGCCGCGCTTGGTCAGCAGGGAGCGTGCGCCCAGCTACGCCCACCCCGGCAACAAGCCGAACCTCCCCGTGGGCTTCATCCCCCAGGCGGCGCACACCTATGCCTATATTGACGGCAACTACGGCATCATGAACGAACACGGCCTCATGTTCGGCGAATGCACGGACGGCTCCTTTGTGAGCAACGGGCCGGAAGCGGGCAAACGCTTGTTCTATTCCTCCGAACTGTCGCGCGTGGCGTTGGAACGTTGCCGCACGGCCCGCGAGGCCATCCGGCTCATGGGCGAGCTGATTGAAACCTACGGCTACTACGGCACGGGCGAAACCCTGCCCGTGGCCGACCCCAAAGAAGCCTGGGTTATGGAGATGGCCCCCGGCCCGGACGGCACGGGCGGCCTGTGGGTGGCCCAGCGCATACCGGACGGGCATTTCTGGGTGGCGGCCAACGAGTTCCGCATCCGCGACCTCATCCCCGGCAACCCCGACCAGATGTGGGGCAAGACCCTCCTGTCCACGTTGGAAAAGGCCGGATGGCGTTCCCCAAAGGACACGTCCAGGCCCGTGGACTGGCTGACCTCCGTAAGCCACGGCGAATATAACCATCCCTATTACTCTCTGCGCCGCGTCTGGCGCGCCCTCTCCCTGGCCGCGCCGTCTGCAGGGCTGTCCCCCTGGGTGGAGGACGGCACGACGCGCGACTATCCCTTCTCCGTCAAGCCTGACCGGAAGATGGACGTGGCCGCTGTACGGCGCATCCACCGCGACCACTACGAGGGCACGGAATTTGACCTGACCAAGGGCATGGCCGCCGGCCCCTTCGGCTCGCCGGAACGTTACCTCGGTCCCTACGATCCCCACGGCGATGTGGGCGACCCCCACGCTGTGCTCAAGGGCGCGTGGGAGCGGCCCATCTCCATGTTCTACACAGGCTATACCTTCGTCTGCCAATGGAAGCCGGGCCTGCCCGATGTGCTGGCGGGCACGCTCTGGCTGGCGCTGGACCGCCCGGCGGAATCCGTCTTTGTGCCGCTGGCCGTGGGCCCCATGCCCAAGGGCTACGAAAACGGCGACACGCGTGCGTTCTCCCGCGACAGCGCGTGGTGGACATACAATATGGTGGGCAATTACGCCCAGCTCAAGTTTTCCTACATGATCAAGGACATTCAGGAACGCGCCGCCGGGCATGAAGCGGCGGGGCAACGCCTGCTGGCCGACATGGAAAAGGAGCTGGCCGAAATGGCGGCCAGGAATCCGCGCGGCGCCGCGCTGCAACGTAGCATACGCCTCAATGCCCATGCCGTCGCCGTACGGGAGGACTGGAGCAGGCTCTTTGAGCTGCTAGTGGCCAAGTATGCCCAGGGCTTTGTGAACGCACCCGACAAGATGGCGCAGGGCGTGGGCTATCCGCAGGAATGGCTGGACAGGACCGACTACGCCAAGGGGCCGGCCAGAGGCTATAAAAAGGCCAGATAGCTGCGGCGTCATGGCGCGCACACCGGCCGGAACCGCATATCTGAGAGGGGCCGCAAGGCCCCTCCGCGCACAACAAAGGAGTTGTCCGTGACAGATACGCAACGTCGGCAGCAGCGCTGGAGCAAGTTTGATACGCTCTGGATGCTGAACCTCTTCGGCACCGCCGTGGGCGCGGGCATACTCTTTCTGCCCATCACGGCGGGGGCGGCCGGCATGTGGCCCCTGGTCATCATCACCGTGCTGGTGGGGCCAATGACCTATCTGGCGCATCGCGGCCTTGCGCGCTTCGTGCTGGCGTCGTCCCGCCCCGGCAGCGACATCACCGAGGTGGCGGGGGAGTTTTTCGGCCGCAGAGCGGGCATCACCATCACCCTGCTGTACTTCCTTGCCATCTACCCCATATTGCTCATTTACGGCGTGAGCCTCACCAACACCGTGGAATCCTTCATGACGCACCAGCTCGGCATGGTCGCGCCGCCGCGCGTCATCCTTTCCGGTGTGTGCGTGGGCGCGTATGTCCTTATCATTCTGGTGGGCGAGAAGGCGGTGCTGGCGTTCAACGAAAAGCTTACCTATCCCCTCTGCGCCATCCTGTTGGGCCTGTCTCTCTACCTCATGCCGCACTGGAATCTTGCCGCCTTCAAGTACGCGCCGGACGCCGGCGGCTTGCTCGCCACGCTCTGGGCGGCTCTGCCGGTGCTGGTCTTCGCCTTCAACCATTCTCCGGCCATTTCCACCTTCGCCGTGAACCAGCGCAAGGAATACGGCGATGCGGCCGAAGCCCGCGCCTCCCGCACCCTGCGCGCCACGGCGGGCATACTGGTGGCCTTTGTCATGTTCTTCGTCTTTTCCTGCGTGCTCTCCCTCACTCCGGAGGATCTGGCTCAGGCCGAAGCGCAGAATATCAGCATACTGTCCTACCTCGCCAACCATTTTGACAACCCGTTCATCGCCTATTTCGGCCCCCTCATTGCCTTTCTGGCCATTTCCACCTCTTTTTTCGGACACTATCTGGGCGCGCGGGAAGGTCTCAACGGTCTCGTGCTCAAGGCCCGGCCCGGGCTTCCGGCGCACAGCACAACGCGGGAGCGCGGCATCGCCCTGTTTTTCTTCGTGACGCTCTGGATTGCCGCCGCCGCCAATCCGAGCGTGCTAGACCTCATTGAGGATTTGAGCGGGCCGGTCATCGCCATGATACTGTTTATCATGCCCATGGTCGCGGTGGCGTGCGTGCCCGCCATGCGCCGTTACAAGGGCGCGTTTTCCAACGTGTTCGTCACGGTGCTGGGCTGCGTCACCATAGCCTCGCTGGTGTTGGGCCTGCTGGGATTGTAAGAAGGGCACACATCATGGCGCACCCCTATCTGCTGCAAACGTCGAGGCTCAAGCGTCCGCCTGTGGAAACCGCCCTGTTCGACTTCTTCAAGGTAGGGCCGGGGCCGTCCAGTTCTCACACCATCGGGCCCATGAAGGCCGGGGCTGACTTTGCGCAGCGCTGCGCGAGCCTGCCGGACTCGGTGCTGGCCCGGGTCGCCGACGTGCATGTGACGCTGCTGGGTTCCCTCAGCGCCACAGGGCTGGGGCACGGCACGGACGTGGCCGTGCTGGCGGGGCTTTTGGGAAATGCTCCAGAATCCTGCCCGCCCACCGTCCTGCCCGATCTCAAGGCCGATCGGGCGTCCCGCCATGCCATGCGCATCGGCGACAGGGAACTCAGCGTTGGCCTGGACGACATCGAATTCGGCCCGCTGCGGCATGACGCGCCCTACAGCAACACCCTGCGCATGGCCCTGCGGGACGCGGACGGCAAGAGCCTGTTCGACATGGAATACTATTCCGTGGGTGGCGGCTTCATCCAGTGGAAAGGCTATACGGCGCCGGAACGGGGCAAGCCCGCGCATCCCTACGGCACCATGCGGGAGCTTTCAGCCCGGCTGCGGGAGACGGGTCTGACCCTGCACGAACTGATTCTGGAAAACGAAACGGCCATCACCGGCATGGGCCGTCCGGCCATTTATGAACGCCTAGACGCCATCATGGACGCCATGTACGACAGCGTGCGGCGCGGCCTTGCCGCCGGCGGCAAACTGCCGGGCACGCTGGGCGTATGGCGCAAGGCAGGCGGTCTTCTGGAACGCTCCAAAACGCACACCATGCCCATCGGCAAGGGCATGGGCCTGCTCAATGCCTATTCCTTTGCCGTGGCGGAGGAAAACGCGGCGGGCGGCGTCATCGTGACGGCCCCCACCTGTGGGGCGGCGGGCGTCATGCCCGCCCTGCTCTACGCCATGCGCAACGATTTGAACGTGGGCGAGCGCGCCCTGCGCGAGGGGTTGCTGGCCTCCGCCGCCGTGGGCATGCTGGCTAAGCACAATGCGGGCATCGCCGGGGCGGAGGTGGGCTGTCAGGGCGAAGTAGGCGTGGCCTCGGCCATGGCCGCCGCCATGCTGGCTCATGCCCGCGGCTATGCCGCCGATGTGGTGGAAAACGCCGCCGAAATCGCCCTGGAACACCATTTGGGCCTCACCTGCGACCCTGTGGGGGGCTATGTGCAGATACCCTGCATCGAGCGCAACGCCATGGGCGCGGTCAAGGCGGGCAATGCTGTGCTGCTGGCCACCAGCGAGGAGGACTGTCAGCACCTCGTTTCCCTGGATGCGGCCATCATGGCCATGGGCGAAATTGGCCGCGAGATGAACGTCAAGTTCAAGGAAACAAGCGGGGGCGGTCTGGCCGTCAGCATGGTGGAATGCTGATTCTGTGACATCTTTCCGTGGAGCGGGGCATGCGTATTCTGAAAGTCGTGATGTTGATTATGGTGTGCATGGCGCTCGTCGGCGGTTGCGAAAAAAAGGAAAAACAGGCTTCCGTTCCAGCTGCCGTGCCCGTGACCGTTGTCACCGTCACCGCCGCCGACACCCCCTGGCCCGCCGAGTGTCTGGGCCGCACGGCCGGCTCCCGCGCCGTGGAGGTGCGTGCCCGCGTCAACGGCGTCATTGAGGAACGGCTCTACACCGAGGGCGGTTTTGTCAGGGAAGGGCAGCCGCTGTTCCGCATTGAAAAAGCGCGCTACGAAGCCGCTGTGCAGCAGGCGCAGGCCGCGTACAATAATGCGGAGCGGGAATGGAACCGCATCCGTCCCCTGTATGCCGCGAAAGCCGTTTCCCAGAAAAGCCGGGACGAGGCCTTGGCCGAGCGCGACAGCACGGAGGCCTCGCTCAGGCAGGCCAGGATCGATCTGGAGCACTGCGAGGTCACGGCACCGGTATCCGGCTACAGCGGCAAGGAAAGCATGACCGCCGGCAACCTTGTGGCCGTCAACGACCTGCTCACCAGCATCAATCAGGTGGACCCCACCTTTGTGGATTTTGCCGTCGCTGCGCCGGACAGGCTGCAACGCATCAAGTTCAGGCTTGAGGGCCGTCTGCGCACGCCCGACGATATGCGCTATACGGTGCGATTGCGCCTGCTTTCCGGCGTAGAGCACAAGGGGACGGGTACTGTCACCTTCATGGACACGCGCGTGTTGACGGACACGGCCTCCGTGCGGGCAAGGGCGCAGTTCGCCAATGCCGACGGGGCCATCATGCCCGGCCAGTATGTGCAGCTCACGGTGGAGGGCGACACGCTGGTGAACGCGGTTCTCGTACCGCGTGACTGTGTGCTGCAAACGCAGAAGGGGCCCATGGTCATGGTCTTGGACGCGGACAACAAAATGCGCTCCGTACCCATCGTCACCAGCGTGACCATCGGCGATTCCCTGCTTGTCGACAAGGGGCTTGCAGGCGGCGAACGCCTCGTGCGGGAAGGGCTGGCCCAGGCCAGGGAGGGGGCCGTCGCCGAGATCCGCCGGCCTGAGGCGGACACGGCCGGGGGCGGCAAAGCCGATGCCGCAGGCCAACATGACGCCAAGGAGGGCAAGTAGGCATGGCCGTTTCCACAAGACCCAACTTCTTCCTGCGTCGCCCCGTGCTGTCGGTGGTCATCTCCATCCTCATCACCCTGGTGGGCGCGCTGGCCCTGCTGGCCCTGCCCATTGCCCAGTACCCCGATCTTGTGCCGCCCACGGTGAGCGTCACGGCCTCCTACCCCGGCGCCTCGGCAGAAACCATCGCCTCCACCGTGCTGGCCCCGCTGGAAACCAACATCAACGGCGTGGAAAACATGCTCTACATGAGCTCCACGGCCTCCTCCGGTTCCGGCTCCGGCACCATCAACGTCTATTTCGCCCTGGGCTCCAACCCGGACATGGCGCTCGTCAACGTCAACAACAAGGTCAACCTGGCACAGACCCTCCTGCCACAGAGCGTGCGCAACCAGGGAGTCACCGTGGTCAAGAGGTCGCCCTCCATGCTGCAGGTTTTCGCCTTCACGTCGCCGGACGGACGCTATGACGCCGTGTACATCCACAACTGGATGGTGGTGAACGTGACGGACGCCATCAAGCGCGTGTCCGGCGTGGGCGACTGCTCGGCCTTCGGCAATATGGACTATTCCATGCGCATCTGGCTGCAGCCGGACAAGCTGGCGACCTACGGGCTTACAGTGAGCGACATCTCCAACGCCATCTCGGAGCAGAACTCGCAGTTCGCGCCGGGCCGCGTGGGCGACGCCCCGGCCCCCGGCGGCACCTCCCTGACCTGGCAGATCGACACACAGGGCCGCCTGCTCACGCCCGAGGAATTCGGCGAGATCATCATCCGCACGGGCGAGAACAGCTCCGTGCTGCAGCTCAAGGACGTAGCCCGCGTGGAGCTGGGCGGCAAGGACTATTCCTCCACCAACTTCATGAATGGCAGGCCCGCGCGCATGGCCGCCGTGTACCTGCTGCCGGGCGCCAACGCCATTGAAACCGGCAATCTGGTGACGCAGAAGCTCAGCGAGATCAAGGCGAATATGCCCGAAGGGCTGGAATTCCAGCTGGTCATGGATACCAACGACTTCGTGCGCGAATCCATCCACGAAGTGGTGGAGACACTCTTCGAGGCCCTGGCGCTGGTGTTCATCGTGGTCTTCGTCTTTCTGCAGGACTGGCGCGCCACGCTCATCCCATGCATTGCCGTGCCGGTCAGCGTCATCGGCACCTTCGCCGGCATGTACGCCCTAGGCTACACCCTCAACACCCTCACGCTGTTCGGCCTGGTGCTGGCCATCGGCATCGTGGTGGACGACGCCATCGTGGTGCTGGAAGACGTGGAACGCGTCATGTCTACCGAGCATTTGCCGCCCAAGGAAGCCACGGCCGTCGCCATGAACGAGGTGACAGCCCCGGTCATTGCCATCGTGCTGGTGCTGTGCGCGGTGTTCATCCCCGTGTCCTTCATGGGCGGCCTTGCCGGACAGATGTACAAGCAGTTCGCCATCACCATTTCCGTCTCCGTCATCCTCTCCGGCACGGTAGCGCTGACGTTGACCCCTTCGCTCTGCGCCATGCTGCTCAAGCAGCACTTGCCGGGCGACACGCATAAACAGGCCCGGTGGGCCGCATGGTTCAACAATTTCTTCGCCCGCGTGACGCGCTCCTACCTGCACACCGTGCGTTTCGTCAAGGCGTCCGCCTTGCGGGCGCTGGCGCTCTTCGCCGTCATGATCGGAGCGCTCGTCTTCCTGTCGGGCGTCGTGCCCACGGGCATGGTGCCCAACGAGGATCAGGGCTATTCCATCGGCATGGCCATGCTGGCCGACGGCGCCTCGCAGGAGCGTGGCGACGCCATCGGCGACATTATCACCCGCCACGGCCTGAAGGTGCCCGGCGTGGATAATGTGGCCGTAATCAACGGCATGGACATCACCACCAGCTCCACCAAGAGCAACTACGTCTCCTTCTTCACGTCCATGAAACCGTGGGAGGAACGCAACACCCCGGACCTAGCCGACACCGCCATCAACCGGCAGATGGCCGCCGTAACCATGATGCAGCCTGAGGCGGCGGTGGTCACCTTCTCGCCGCCCGCCATCCAAGGCATGAGCACAACCGGCGGCTTTGAGGGCTTCATCCAGATGACCGGCGACGGCACTCTGGCCGACCTGGAGGCGCAGGCCAGCAAAGTCATGGCCGAAGCCACGGCTCTCAAGGCCGACGGCACGCCCAAGTACCCGGCCATCGGCAGCGCGCGCAGCCTGTTCAGCATGGGCGCGCCGCAGCTCTACGCCAACCTGGACCGCCGCCGCTGTAAGGACATGGGCGTCAGCGTCAACGATGTGTTCTCGGCCATGGGCGCGTCCTTCGGGCAGACCTATGTGAACGATTTCAATTACCTTGGACGCACATTTCAGGTGCGCATGCAGGCCGATGGGGAATACCGCGCCCTGCCGGAAGCGCTGGGCGACATCCATGTGCGCAACAAGGACGGCGAGATGATTCCGCTCACGGCCCTCATGACGCTGGAACGCCGCACCGCGCCGCAGGTGGTGGAGCGCTACAATGTCTTTCCCGCCGCGCATTTTCTGGGCGAGCCGCGCGCGGGCTACGCCTCCGGCGACGCGCTCAACCAGATGGAGGCAGCGGCGCGGGCTGTGCTGCCCCACGGCTACAGCCTGGGCTGGGTGGGCTCCTCGCTGCAGGAAAAGATGGCCGGCACGGACACCACGCTCATCTTCGCCCTGGCGCTGCTCATGGTCTTCCTCATTCTGGCGGCGCAGTACGAATCCTTCTCCCTGCCGATGGCCGTGCTGACCGCCGTGCCCTTCGGCGTGTTCGGGGCCTTTGCCGCCACCTGGGGACGCGGGCTGTCCAATGACGTGTATTTTCAGGTGGCCCTGGTGACGCTCATCGGGCTGGCGGCCAAGAACGCCATTCTCATCGTGGAGTTCGCGGCGGAATCCTGGCGCGACGGCCTGAGCCTGGACGCCGCCGCCATGCGCGCCTCACGTCTGCGCTTCCGGCCCATCGTCATGACCAGCCTGGCCTTCATCCTCGGCGTGGTGCCCCTGGCTGTCAGCACGGGCGCGGGCGCCAACAGCCGCCACGCCATCGGCACGGCGGTCATCGGCGGCATGCTGGCCGCCACCTGCATCGCCACGCTGTTCGTTCCCTTCTTTTTCAAGATGATCATGAAGCTTTCCCTCAGGCTCAGGGGCGAAACAGACCCGCATGCGGGCGTGACGGAGGAGAACGAAGAACTATAAGCAACAACACTCCGGATGCAGGGCACGGCGGGGGACGCTCTTCGGCACCACATTGCCTTTGAAGTAAGCCCCGCAATGGATATAACTTCTTGCGGGGCTTAACTTTTTATGCTGCGCTACGTGGATGTTTAGAAGCCGTAGCGCAGGACGATTTCACCCCCGCTAATCCCGCTCCTCTCTTGCAGCCGCCGCTTCCAAATTCCAGCTGACAGCGCAAAGCGTCGAGAAAAAGCTGTATACGGCATAGGGTACGATGTCTTTGATATCACCGTCGCGCCGCGTGCGGTAGTATTTGCGACGCTTATCGAAAACGGAGAAAAGGTCAGGCGGCAAATCGTCCATTACGGCGTACCTATAGACGTTCCACCCTCTGACAGGGAGGACGTTCCCGCCGGGAGGTCCCCAGCCGGCGAGCGCGTCAAGATGTGGCGGCGTGCTCCGACGAGTTACCGTTATGCCCATTCTCGCCCTCCGCACCCAAGCTATAAACGAGTCGGGTGCTGTTTAACAAACGGGGCCACCTCTATGGTATAGTGCAACAATGGCAGTCATCGTTATCGCATCCGCATGCGTGACTGTGGCACTGGAACATCAGCCGGCTTAGGTGGGGAAATATTCGTCTGTGATGCTACGTCCACCTGTTGTGAGGATGCAACCGCCTGGGCCGGCTGCCCATTTTCCTCCTGTTTTGTTTCCATTTCCCGCATAAAATCTTGCCGCGGTATCAGCTGGGGCATTGGCTTGCGCCACTCAAAATCATCCCATTCCCCATCCAGCAAGGACCAGTCCACATCAGGCAATGGCGGCTTGGGCTGGTGAGGCGGTGGGGGAATTGCCTCCTGACGTTGCCGTTCCTGCTCCTCTTCCT
>JAFTCE010000054.1 GCA_017454855.1 Desulfovibrio sp. | reverse complement strand
CATAGACAAGCAATGGCGTCATGGCCGCAAGCCACCAGACGGGCAAGACGCGTATGCCTTCCGTGGCCAGACACAAACTCGTGAGCAGAACAGCGCCGACCACGCACCCCCAAAACAGGCTCCTGGGCAAAAAAGGCACATAGAGCTGGGGGAAACGGAGTACCTGCCAGGCCAAGGCCAGGTCGGTGATGACCAAGGGTTCGCCGCGCAGGGCGCGCATCTTGGCGGCGTTGACAGCACGCAGGCCCAGGAGCATGGCTGCTGCCAAGGCCAGGGCCAGCAGCGGGCGTCCACTCAGGCAGAAGGTCAGGGCAAAAAGCCAGCCGGACACAAGACAGGCGGCGAAATCCGCAAACAGTGGGCGGCACGGTAGGGGGGCTGGCGTAGCCGTCCGCTGCAGGGCCACGGCGACGACCATCAGGAGGCAGCAGCAAGCAAGGGCCATCACGCGCCTTCGGTCAAAGACAGCAGGTAGAGGTCGCCCTTGATGTGGCGTTCTGCCAGCGGCCCGGCGGCATGAATCTCACGCACCGCTCGGAAGCCCTGGCGGACATAGAAGTTCACGGCGCGGACATTGTCCCGCCAGGCAAAAAGGCTGATCGCGGATTTGCCCGTCTCCTGGGCCCAAAAACGGGCATAATCCATGAGCGCGTCGGCCATGCCCTGCCCGCGCAGGCTGGACGCAACCCAAAGGGTGTTGACATACATGCTGCCCGGCACACATAGGGTCAGCAGTTCACGCAAGGGGGCCAGGCGTCTTGTAGGCAGCATGTGTTCCATGAGTGCCGGGATGCCCTGATCCTCGGCTGGGTAGGCGAAGAGCAGGCCGGCGATCTCGCCTTCTGCCTCGGCCAGTACGCAATTTCTGTAGCTAAAATGGGAAGATGCGTCGCGTAAGACTGTGGCGAGGATGCTTTCCACATCAAAACCCGGCAAGAGGCCCCGCAAGAGTGTGTCCACCACATCGGGTGAGACCTCACGGATACGGGCCGCCAGTGCGGGGGCATCATCGCGCGTGGCTAGACGGAAGACGGGCAGGGCATTCATGCAGATTTTCCTGGGCTGATGCCCATGCGTTCGAGCGACGCATGGACGGCGTCACGCACGCCAGATGGTGAATAGAAGTTGCCAGGCACAAGAGCGTCATGGCGCAGTACGCGCAGGAAATCCTCCAGCAGCCCCACATCGGGCACGGTCGGTTCGTTCCAGAATTGATCCAAAGGCATCTGTGCGGCATTGACGGCCAGTCCAGGCATGGCGTAGATGCTTTGCCCAAGGCAGTATACGGCCTTGCCCATGCGCAGGGCGGAAATGCCCAGCGTGCTGTTGCAGAGTACCACGGCGCGGGCTCTGTGACAAAGGGACGTGTAGTTGACCTCTTCCACGAAGCGCAGCCGCTCGGAACAGCCCGTGGCTCTGGCCAGGGAGCGCATGTAGCGGCGGTAATTACGCAGGCCATTGTCCAGAGGATGATTCTTGAACACGAGAAAGGCATCCTTGGGTGCGTTGCGCGCAAAATTGGTCACGACCTGGGCCATGCACTCCAACATGCCGGTAAATGGGGAATGACGTCGCACTTGCGCGTCTGCGTCCAATTGCAAGGGCATGAAATAGAAGGGAACACGTCGACGCAGGAGCTGCCGCGTGACTGCAAGACCGTGCCAGCGGCGGCGCTTGCGCGTCAGGTAGCGCGGCACAAGACCCAGCAGCTCCTTGCCTATGCAATAGGGACGATGGGTTCGGTAGCGGAAAAAAAACGGCCAGAGCAGGACATTGGCTATGTGATTCCATGCAGTCTTGAGTACGCGGCCCAACATGGGGTTGGGTGCGCACGATGGCAAAGCGAGTTCGGCATCCTTGAGTTGCGCGGCGCGCAGCCGCACGGCCTGCGGAGTCTGCGGCAGGGGGGAATAGGCATTGACGCCACCTTCTTCCAGGGTCACGTAGCCCGGACGCAAATATCCCTCCTCAAAGACCCAGACGCGCATGTCTCGCTGCCGCGCCAGCCATACGGCCTCATGGTGGAGGGGTCTCCAGTCGCCCATGAGTACCAAATCTGTGATCTTGTGTGCCGTCATCAGTCCGGCTACCCACTGCGGCCATTCGTAGGTATGGCCCCGCCAGCAATGGGTATGGCCATAGGGCCAGTAGAAAACATCACCACCGCAGAAATTCACTCGGTGGGCCGCGCAACCCGCAGTGCGTAGGGCGCGCCCGAGTTCATAAAAAAAAGGACTCAACGGCCCCTGCAAAAACAGAAAGGAGCGCTGCTCAACGGGCATAGGAAGCCGCCTTTTGCCTGGCCACGGGCAAGGACTCGGTCACAGCGTCCACTGCCCAACGCAGGTCATCCTCGGTATGCATGGCCGAAATGAAAAAACGCAGTCGTGCCTTGCCTTCTTCCACTCCGGGATAAATCATGGGCAAGGCCAACACACCGCGATTCCGCACTTCCTGGGAAAGAATGGCGGTCGTGAGGGAATCGCCAGCCATGATGGGAATCACGGCATAGCCTTGGGCTCGCCCCGTGTCCAGCCCTCTTTCCCTGGCCAGGGCCAAAAATTGCCTGCCATTGGCTTGCAAGCGCGCAAGCCGCTGGGGTTCCGCCAGCATGATGCGCACAGCCTCGTTGGAGGCCGCCGCCAGGGACGGAGCCATGCCCACGCTGTAGACAAAACCCGGCGCATGGTATTTGAGAAATTCCACCAAAGCTGCGCTGCCCGCGATATAGCCCCCGCAGCCACAAAATGACTTGCTCAGCGTGCCCATCCAGATGTCAACGTCACGGGCATCCAGACCAAAGTGTTCATGGACGCCATGACCCGTTTTGCCCACGACACCCATGGAATGGGCCTCGTCAACCATGAGCATACAACCGTATTCGCGCTTGAGTTCCACGAGGCGCGGCAGGTCGCACAGACAACCGTCCATGCCGAACAGTCCTTCGGTGACGATAATGGCGCGCTGAAAAGCGTAGCGGTGTTCCTCCAAGAGCGCGGCCAGGGCCTGCATATCGTTGTTGGCATAGGCCAGGCGCGTGGCACCGGACATGGCCGCGCCCAGAAGCAGGGAATTGTGGCAGAGGGCATCGTAAAAAATCACGTCTCGCGAACCGAACAGACAGCCCAGGGTGGACATGTTTGTTCCGTGACCGCTGACAAAACAGATACAATCTTCAGCATTGTACAATTGCGCCAAAGAGCGTTCCAGACGGCGATGCGGCGGGCGTTCGCCGGCAGTAAGACGACTAGCAGAGGCAGACATGCCATAGCGTCGCGCGGCATCATCGGCAGCGGCGTACAGACGGGGATCGCCGTTGAGGCCGAGGTAATCGTAGGTGGAAAAATTGCGCAGTTCCCGACCGTTAATGCACGTACGGTTGGTGGCAAGCCCTTCGTGGCAGACATAGAAAATTTCGTCCAAACCGGCCTTGTGGGCCACGGCCTGCTGCACGCGTATTTCCGTATAGCCCGGCAAGGTATCAAAGCGCAGCAGCTCCGGAGCAATGCTTTGACGGGCCGTCCGTCCCGTGGACGAGGCAAGCGCGGTCTGTCCGCGCATGGCGGCTAAGAGCCGCTCCTTATCTTCCATGGACAGGCCAAAACGCTTTTTGCCGTGAGCGCCGTCATTGGTGGGTTGCATGAGCGTTCTCCGCTTCCTTGAACACTGCCCCGGCCAGAGCATCGTTCACGGCGATGCCGTGGCTGCTCTCCAGGGCGACGCGCATATCGCTCTCTGTGTCGCCACTGCCACAGAGCAAACCGTAAACGCGGGCGGCCACGTCGCGGATGCTGGCCCCGGCGCTCAGTCCTCCGGCCAGAGACTGTCCGTCCAGCATCTCCTCCAAGGACAAGACCAGCTCCATGGCCATGAGTGAATCCATGCCCATGTCCGACAAAGGCGTGCCGGTCTTGATTGAGGTCGGCGGCACGCGCAAGATGCGAGCCACGGCGACCGTCACCGCTGCATTGACCTTGTCCAAGGCTTCCGCAGGCGGCAAATCAGCCACTAGGTCGCGTAGGGAACGCTCCTGCCCTTCTCCTTTGTCCACGTCCAGGCGCAAGGGAGCGAAGCGCGGCGAGCGGCCCAGGGGCAGGCGGGCAAGCCGCTTCCAGTCGGCGGCAAAGATCGCCGGGGCCGCCGGACATGCCGCAGACAGTCCCTGCAGGGCCTCAAGGGCTTCGTCCGCTGTCTGGGGAGAGATGCCTGTGACTCGGCGCAAAGATTCCAGGGCATGGGCATCGCGCGTCAGCATACCAGCGTCGCCGATGGCGCCCCAGCCCACGGCCAGGCCAGGCAGGCCCTGGGAACGACGCAGGGCAGCCAGACATTCCAGACCCAAATTGGCCGCAACATAGTTGGCCTGCCCGGGATTGCCGAGCAGCGTCGTTGCCGAGGAATACATGATGAAGAAATCCAGCTCCTTGCCCAGGGAGTAGCGGTGCAGGTTGCAGGCTCCGCCAAACTTGGGGGACAGGACGCGGGCCACACGCTGCGGCGTCATGGCAGCCAGCATGCCGTCGTCCAGTACGGCGGCGGCGTGCAGAATGCCGCGTAGAGGCGGAAGGCCCGTAAGGGCGGTGTCCAGTTGCCGACGCAGGCTGTCCATGTCTGTCACGTCCTGGGCCAGGGCAAGTACGGGCCGCTCCTGCCCTTGAGGCAGACCCAGGGTGCGTAACTCCTGCAGAGTGGAGGCATTTTCCGCTGTGGCCCCGCGCCGACTGAGCAAGACCAGGGCTCCGGCGCCCTGCACTGCAAGATGGCGGGCCGAAGCCAGGCCAAAACCGCTCAGGCCGCCGCTGACGACATAACTGCCGTCCCTGCGCACGGGCAGGCTGCTCCAAGGGACATCCACCTGCCCACTGGCAGAGGCTGCGGGCGGTTGCACCACGATCTTGCCCACGTGACGGGATTGCTGCATGCTGCGGAAGGCGTATTCCACTTCGTTGGCTGCATATAGGCTGTGCTGCAGCGGATGCCATTGCCCGGCGGCAAAACGTTCCATGAGCTCACGGAAGATACATAAACCGAGTTCCGGCTTCTCCTTCATGAGCTGATCCACGTCAATACCGAAATAGCTCACGTTGTCGCGGAAGGGACGCAGGCGCAGAGGCTTGTCCGCGTAAAAATCGCGCTTCCCCAATTCCAGAAAACGGCCAAAAGGACGCAGCAGGCGTAAGCTCTGATCCATGCCCTCGCCGGCAAGAGAATTGAGGACAGCATCCACGCCCTGACCGGCAGTATCACGCAGGATTTCGTCGTGGAAAGCTAATGAACGCGAATCATAGACATGCTCCACGCCCAAGAGCCGCAGCATGTGCCTTTTATCCTCGCTGCCAGCCGTGGCAAAAACTTCCAGTCCCAGGCTGGCCGCTATCTGGACGGCGGCCAGGCCAACACCGCCGGCCGCGCCGTGGATAAGAACGCGCTCGCCATCCTGCAAACGCGCTAAGTGCTGCAGGGCGTACCAGGCCGTGAAAAAAGCCACGGGTACGGTGGCAGCCTCGGCAAAGCTCCAGGCATCAGGCATGGGCGCCACGGCCTGGGCTGTGGTCAGCACATGACTGGCAAAGCAGCGTGGCCCAAAGCAGAGAACGCGCTGTCCAGGCTTGAGGCCCTCCACACCTGGGCCAACTGCGTCCAACACGCCCGCACATTCTATGCCCAGGCCAGGGCCGGAAAAGCCCTTCTCCAGGGCTTCTTCTGGCAGCAGGTTCATGGCCCACATGACATCGCGGAAATTCAGGCCAATGGCGCGCACCGCCACGCGCACTTCTCCCTCTCCCGGTTCGGACAAGGGAAGAGCTGTCCAGCGCAAGGTCTCCAGACGACCGGGAAAAGCGCATTGCAGACGCAGCATGCCCCCCGCAGCCTGGCTTCTGTCAACTTCCCGCGAGCGTGCAGCAAAACGCCGCTTCCCGATCAAGGCAATTTCACGTTCTTCCGTGGGTTGCAGCAGCTCGCGCAGAATCGGGGCGACGAGACAGTGTCCTTCTGTCTTGTTTTGGTGAATATCCAGACAACGCGTCTCCAGACCGGGCATCTCATTCATGAGTACGCGAGCCAGCCCCAGGACGGTCGCTTGCGCGGGCCTCAAATCGTCAGCGCCCGGGCAGGACATGGCTCCCCTGGTCAAGACACAGAGACTGGCTGTCGGACGACCAGCCCTGTCCCAACCACGGGCAAGTTGACTCAGGGCCGCACACTGCTCCTGCGCCGTTCCCCAGTTGAGACCGTCATCGGCAGTGTCCTTGTCGTCAAGGACGCCAAGGGCGTCCACGCAAATCACAGGACGCCCTAGGGCAGCGAGCGTTTCCCAAACGGCTTTCCAATGATCCGCATTGTCCGTCCGGCACTGCCAGCTTGCGCCCTGACGGCGAAGCGCATTGCCAGGCTGCACGTGAATAAGTGCGTCCCCGCGCTCTCGGACGGCCTCTGCCAAGCTCTTGTGCAGCTCTTGGGCAAATTCAGAACGTTGCGCACAAAGCAGCCAGGTCACTGGGGCCGAAGAGGCGACTTGTCTCTGGCTCACGAGTGCTGGCACGGCGGCGGCACGTGCCAGAAGCAGAAAACCAGGGACAGCGGCATCCATGCGCACTTCCTGTATGTCATCAAATCCGGCCTGGGCGAGGGCTTTGATCCATTCTTCAGAGGTCATCAGCCGAGACAGTGCGCAGCCCTCGCTTTGCGGCGTGACCCACCAGGTTCTATCCTGCCCAAAGAGTACGTCCCAAGCCAGGCTGGGTGCGCTCTCCACCAAGATGAGCCGACCGCCCTCGTGCAGTGCCTGCCGACAGCGGCGTAGCGCGGCGGGGATATCGTCCGCACGGTGCAAACAGTGGAAGGCCACGGCCACATGCGCCTGCACTGGCGGGGACTCGCGTTCCACATCCCAGCGCAATACTTCCAGGGACGCGTCTTCTGCAGCCGTCGTAAGGCCCTCGACTGCCAAACGCAGTTGTTCCAGAGTATCCTCACTGCTCGCAGCGAGGATACGGCTGTGCCCACGCAAGCCAGGTGCAAGCAAACGCCCAAGACACGCGGGCTGCGCACCGATTTCCACAATGCGCGCAGCAGACGAGGCCTCGTGCAGCAATGCTTCCAGGGCCTTTCCCACAAGGGCGTCGTCATGGCAATATTCTTGACGGCGAAATTCGATCCACAGGGGGCTGTCCGGCGGCGTGGGTTTGGCCCCTGTCAACAGGGTTTTGCGCACGTTGGCCAAAAGCATGTTGGCTGCGGCATCTTGCGACGCTTCCACAACCAAGGTTCGCCAGACTTCCGTAAAGGGCGGCAGAGCGTCCACAAACGAGGAGGCGACTTCGGTCGACTGTCGTTGCGCCAGGTTTCGACACAGGCAGGCGGCCAGTTCCCCTGCACAGGCATGACCTTCCAGTTCCCGAGCAAGGGCCAGGGCTGCCACTTCGCGCAGGGGCAAAACTTCATCTCGGTAATGCCGCCAGGTCGCGCTTGCCGTCAATATTCGGGCCTCTTCGCGCACCACGCAGGCGAGGTCTTCCACCGTGGGCAGGTTCTCCGGCAAGGCGCTCTGGGGATGCGGCTGGGGAATGTAATATGTGGCATAGGCCGAAGGACGCAGCGCGGCCAGATTTTCCATCGTGCGCGCATGTCCACCCTCCAGACGCAGTAGCTCATGGCCCTCCGCGTCCAGCAGGGAAAGATCGCAGACAACTGTGCGTCGCGAGGCGTGCGTCCTGCGCACCAGCGCATAGTCCGGTCGGCCCGGCGCAAAGAGGATGCAGCGGGAGAACCAGTACGGCAAGCGCGGGGCCGGACATAGATCCAGCCAGGAGGCAATGAGCGGGAAAAGGAGCTGTAGACCACCGTCCAGCAGGGGCGGTGGCAGCAGCATGCCCGCCTCCCAGGCGTTTGAGCCTTGTGCCTCGGACGGCGCAAAGCGGGCGAGCAGAGCGTCCTCCTGCCGCCAGCAGCATTCCAAGGGCCGGAAAACAGGGCCGTAGTGCATGTTTGCCTTTTCCGTGAACCCGTACAGCTCTGCCGCCGACATCGGTGGGCCAAAGGCTTGGGGCTTCAGTGCCGCCTCGTGACTAGCTCCAGTGCAGTGGACATGCGTCACGCGGCCTCTCGCATGCAGGATCCACGGTTCATCGCGCATGTACGGTCGGGCTAGAATACGCACTTCCCCGTCTGTAGCATCGACAATGGTGCGCAGAACCATGGGCTGCCGCTCGCGAAAGATGACGGGCCGCAGGATGGACGTATTGCACAGGGCTGCCCGACCCTGTTCCCCGCAAGCCTTGGCTGCGGCAGCCAAGGCCATTTCCAGGAAGCAGGCCGCAGGAAAGTACACGGCGTTGGCCACCTTGTGATCGCTAATCCAGGGCGAGCTTTCCAGATCGAGGACATTTTCCCAGACCGTCAGCCCTGGGAGTCGCCGCCCCAGCAGGGGATGCTCCTCCCGGTTGGCCACAAAGCCAACGCATTCCGGCGTGGCGGCAGGACGGCAATCCTTGTGGTTCCAGGGATAGGTCGGTAGGCTGAGGGCATTGCCAGGCAGCGGGAAATGCCGTTGCATATGTAAGGGCCAGCCATGCGCCCAGGCCAGACGCCAGGCCATATGGAACTGCTCGATCCCGCTATGGCGCAACAGCGTTCCGCCAACCCAGCCGTCCACGGTGCGCCCCTCAGCACAGCGGGCCTTGCTCATGCCGCTGCGCACATAACGCAACAAAATACTGTGCGGCCCGATTTCCAGAAAATGACGCGCACCCTCGTCCAGCGCGCATTGTACGGCAGCATGAAAATTCACTGGTTTACGAACATTGTCCCACCAATACGACGCGGGACAAGCACCGTCATGTATCGTTCCCGTCACCGTGGAAATGAAGCAGTGCCGCATCTGATGCGAGCGCAAGCCTCGCAGGTCGGCAATCAAGGCGTTGCGGATGCCGTCCATACGCGTACTGTGAAAGGCGTACTCCAGTGGCAGCATTTTGAAAAATATGTGCCGCGCTTTGAGTTCCTCACCCAGACCAGCCAGGGCTTGCCCGTCTCCGCTCAGGGTCACGGCGTCTGCGGCATTGATTCCGGCCAGCTCCACGTCGCCAAAGCGCCTGGCCAAGCGCAGGGCCTCCTCCGGATTCATGCTGGCGGCGGCCATGCGGCCCATGTTGCGCGTCTGCTCCTGGTGCAGACTGCGGTAGTAAATGACCCTGACGGCCTCTTTAAGCGTGAGCTTCCCACAGTAACAGGCCGCAGCCACCTCCCCCACGCTGTGTCCGAAGGCCATGTCCGCGCTGATGCCAACCGCGTCCAGGGCGGCGCAGAGTCCCATCTGGACGAGGAAGAGGAGTTGTTGCGCCGTATCCGTATGGGTCATGTCCTCGGGCGTTGCCGTGCGTAGCGTTTCCAGTACATCCTTGCCGGACAGGGGGCGCATGAGCGCTGCAATTTCCTCGGCGCAGTTCCTGAATGCCGCAATGTCCAGCATGGCCCGGCCCATACCCGCCCACTGACCGCCATTGCCCGAAAAGACAAAGGCCGTGCGCTGCCCGACAGCTTGCGAGGTCGGGACTTCACCCATGCTTGCGCTGCTGGCGCCCGTTTCTTGCCCGGCTGCGACTGCGGTCAAGACTGCGGCCACTTCTTCTGGACTCGATCCCTCCACGACGAGACGTCGGGACAGGGCTTCACGTCGAAACACGGCGCCAACCGCAAGATCATAGTACTCTTCTGGGGATTGTGTCATGCGTTGCGCATAGGCCCTGGCCAAGGCGCGCAGGCTCTCCTCGCTGCGCGCCGAAAGAAAGATCGGCGGCACGGCATGTACGCGCCGGCGGCGGACTGGCGCAAGCCCCGCCTCCAGCAGGACATGCCCATTGGCCCCACCAAAGCCGAAGGAATTCACCCCAACCAGCGGTAGGCCATCCACGCGCGGCAAGGGCACAGAACGCAGGGGGAAACGCAAGTTGTATTTCTTGCAGTCAATGGCCGGATTGATGCGCTGCAAATGGATTTGCCCAGGGATGCGCTTTTCACGCAGCACGAGCAGGGCCTTCATAATGCCGGCCATGGCCGAAGCCGTTTCCAGATGGCCTAGATTGCATTTGACAGACCCCACCCAAAGCGGGGACTGCCGTTGCTGCCCCAAAGCCCGGCCAATAGCCAATGCCTCTACGGGATCGCCCGCCGCCGTACCCGTGCCATGGGCTTCCATATAGGCCAGTTGATCCGCACTGCATTGTGCTGCAGCGTAGACCTCACGCAGCAGTGTTTCCTGTGCCGCCGCACTGGGCAGGGCAATGCCCTGGGTTCTCCCGTCGCTGTTGCAGCCGATGCCACGGATGACGGCATGGATACGCCGTCCTTGCTGTATGGCCGCGTCTAAGGGCTGCAAGAGGACAAAACCGCCGCCTTCGGCACGCACATAGCCGTCGCCGCTGGCGTCAAAAACCTTGCAGCGTCCCTCGGGCGAAAGCATGTGCGCCTGAGAAAAGCCCACAAAAGGATACGGCGCAAGCAGGGCATTGACGCCGCCGGCCAAGGCCATGCCAGCGCCCCCCGAAGCCAGGGTCTGACAGGCCTGGGCCAGGGCATGCATGGCCGAGGAACAGGCCGTGTCAATGGTCATGCTCGGCCCGTGAAAATTATAAATATACGAAATACGGTTGGAAATAATGCTCAGATTGGTGCCCGTCATGCTGTAGGGCGTCGTGGCGCAAATGTCGTCCGCATGACAGGTGCCCGCGTCCGGCGAGGCCGCACCGACAAAGACAGCCGTGTCCGAACCTGAAAGCGTGGACGGGCGAATACCGGCGTCTTCCAGCGCTTCCCAGGCCAATTCCAGCAATAATTGCTGCTGTGGATCCATGGATTCGGCCTCGGTGCGCGACAAACCGAAAAACGCAGGATCAAAGGCGTACATATCGTCGACAATGCCGGCGCGCACACTCACCGTGCGTCCTGGCATGTCGCGACGCGGATGCACATAGCGTGATGTCTCCCAACGCGCAGACGGCACTTCTGTGACGACGTCCCGACCCTCAATGAGAATAGGCCAAAGAGTGTCCAAGGAATGCACGCCGCCCGGCAGGCGACAGGCAACGCCAATGATGGCAATGGGAAACGTGCTACAAAAACTCATAAGGCGTCCAGAAGGTTGAAAAAACGGAATACAGTCAGTTTTTGTCTGCGTGTTCACGTGCCAGCAGGAGAGCATCGGCCAATTCCCGGAACGCCCCATGCCCCCCCCTGGTCTGGAGAACGATATGTGCCCGAGACTTGACGTAGGCTGGTGCGTCTTGCACCGTCGCACTCACGCCACAAAGGTCAAAAACTTCAGCGTCCGGGATGTCGTCCCCGAGATAGGCCGTTTCTTCCGCACAAACGCCGCAACGTTCCATAATACCGCGCAGGGCAGCGCGCTTGTCCATCTGCCCCAGAACGCATTCAGTTATGCCGAGATCCGCGAGCCTGCGTCGCAATGCAGGGCAATCCCGACCGGAGAGTACGGCCAGACGTAGCCCAGCCTGCTGCAAGAGGAGTATGCCCAGGCCATCGTGCGCATGAAAGCGTTTGAGACTTTCCCCGTCGGAACCGTAGTACAGACTCCCGTCAGTCAGAACGCCGTCGACATCTGTAATGACAAGGCGAATGTCCTTTAATCTGTTCATGGCATATTGCTGACGTCGATTCCCGATGACTGTGCGCACTCTTTCTAGGTCTTCAACGGTATCCACCCCCGGCCCCATGGGTGGCACTTCCAGGACGCGAATGGGAATGCCGGCCTGAAGAAAGCGCAATTGCTCCAGCTGTTCTGCCTCTTCCAACGGCGAGGGCGGCAAACTGGAAAAGGCTTGTAAGGCCGCAGCCCTAAAGGCATAAATACCGATATGGCCGAACCAGGTTGTTTCCTTGGCATCGCGCACAAAGGGAAGAAGACTACGACTAAAATAGAGCGCGTCGCCGTTGTGTGCGCGCACAACCTTGACCTGATGCGGCGAACGCGCTTCCTCAGCGCTAATGCGGCTGCAGAGTGTGGCCACCTGAACATCGTCCCCGCAGGCAAAGGCGGCGATCAAGGTTTCAATGGATTCTGGCTCCAGCAAAGGCTCGTCGCCCTGCACATTCACATAAATGTCTGCTGGCAAGTGTTCAGCAGCCTCACGCACCCTGTCAGAACCTGAGCGGCACAGTGCTGACGTTAGGCAGACGTCCCCGCCAAAGGCACGAACGGCAGCGGCAATGCGTTCGTCATCTGTGGCTACTGTCACGGCATCCAAACCCTTGACTTGCTTCACGGCTTCCCAGACGCGGCGGATGAGGGATTTACCGCAAATGTCCAACAGTGGCTTGCCCGGAAGGCGTGTGGATGCGTAACGCGCTGGGATAATGGCAGCAATTTTCATGCAAGGGATCCTCTGGCACTGTTTCACAGGTGACAGTGTTGTATAGGAGGAAAATCGATGCAGCGCAATGCACATTATGTGCAACGGCTTCGCACGGCGTCCAGGCTACGGATGCAGGAAAGACAATCCACAGCCATACGGCTATACCAATCATAGTAATATGGATAGCGCAAAATTGCAACAGCAACTAGGTAGTCCAAAGACGGCAAGCGATGACGACGCGCAAAGGCCAGCCTGTCCGTAGTCAGTCCCCAGCCAGCATAGAAAGGGCCGCCGTAGGTAAACACGGGAATGCCGCGCAAAAGCGCTTCAAAGCCCGTCAAGGAGGTCAAGGTGTGTACTTCGTGGCAAAGGGGGAATACCGCACCAATGGGTGCCGTGCGCACCAAAGCATCGGCCACATGTTGCAGACGTGACCAATCTAAGGCTCCGGCCCGGTTACCACGTACCACGTCGGGATGTTCTTTGTAGATAATGAAGGCGTCCGGGCGTTGCGCTCGCACGGCCTTAAGCAGGGCCAGGTTGTCCTCAATGCCGCATCCGCCCAGGCGCACTGAAGCATCATCCTCCACCTGTCCAGGCACGAGAACCACCTTTTTCCCAACGGGAATCTGCGGCAGATCTGCTCTGCCGGACAAATTGTATTTGCTCAAGTTGCGTGCAACCAGTTCCTCGCGCACGCGACGGGCATCGGCCAGTTCCTGTTCCGTAAACGACCCGTTCAGCAAGATTTCCAGACGGCTTGGTCGACCAGGGTCATAGTAAATGCCCGCATCGTCCAACACAAGGGAACCTGGACGCAAAAAATCCGAACCCAGGCCCACGGAGCGCACAAAACCGTCTTCCATGCGCGTAAGACGAACACCGGCAGTTGCGCAACGTTTTGCCAGTCCGGCAGTTTCCCGCGATCCCCAGACGACCACTTCGCCAGCGCAACGCACGGCCTCGCTCACGGCGGTTTCCTCATGGCGGTAAAAGCGCGTTTGCCCGCCGGTAGAGGCCAGAAAGGCTCGGGCATGGGGTTTTTTCCACCAGCGGAAGCCCACGCAGGCATGGAAGCCGCGATTGCGCTCATTGACCCTACGTTGTTCGGACAAGAGACGGATAGTGTCGCCAATGTCGCAAGGAGTGCCGCTGACAGGCTGTACATAACGGGCGTAGCTCAGGTAGGCAGCCGCGAAGACCTCTTCCAGGCTACGCCTGCGCGTACGCCGCGCACAGTGCTGGTGATCCACGGTCAGCCCCCAGCCGGCGTAAAATGGCATACCGAAACAGTGTACGGTTTTGCCGAGCAGCAAGGCCTCAAAGCCCATCTGCGAACTGACCGTGTAAATGCGATCCGCATGGCGCAAAAGAGGCAGCGGCGCCACGTCACGGGCCAGAAGACGCACTCCGGCTGGCAGGGAATCGGCCATGAAATAGCCGCGCTTCTTCCCGGACAGCGTGTCCGGATGCGTTTTGATCACAATGTCCGCTTCGGGATTTTCGTCTCTGGCCGTTTGCAACATGGCCGCAAACGTAGAAGCTTCGGCCATACCCAGTTCCACGCTCAAGTCGCCAAACGTTTGATCTAGAATCAGAACCAAGCGGCGGCCCGTGGACGGCAGGCAGTCTTGCCCGGGATCCGGCGCATGATTATATTTACTCAGGTTCTTGTCCAGGATGTCCTGTATGGCCAATCTGGCACGGGAGAGCAGCTCCGGACTTTCCCAGCCCGTGGCATTGAGCAGGTTTTCCAGATCCGAAGGCCGCGTGGCGTCATAGTAGATGCCAGTGGCGTCAACGACCAGAGAAAGCGGCGCAGCGCCGTTGACACCAAGATCCAGAGAACGCAGAAAACCGTCCTCCAGGCGCAACAGAGGCAGTTGAAAACGTTGGGCACAGGTCAGGGCAGCGCAGGCCGTCGGTCGCAGCCGTTCCTTGACGCCCCAGGTCAGCACGCCGCAGCACCCGCGCAATAAACGCGGCCAAAGCGCATCCGCCCCGCGAAAACAGGGCAGGCGCAGCACTGGAGCGCCGACAAAGGCGGAAAGATGTGGAATGCGCGCCAGCCCCGGGGAAAAAAAGGCATACCAGCCAGGAGCCTGAGGACGAAAGTACTGCTTGACCCAGCCAGGAGCCTGCGGTCGCAAGGCGCGCAGGCCAGCCAGCGCCTGACGTCCCAAATGCCAAAGAATGCGCATCGGCCTACTTCCAGAACGGAACCAGCACCACGCCGGCCGCCACGGCTGTCTGATAGATAATCTGGACAATGTCCTTGATGGCCTGCACCATTTTGGAGTCATAGGCTGGCATGACCATGAGTTGGTCTCCAGGTCCGATGCCCAGGGCAGAAACCTGGCCAATCTCGCCATTGGGCTTCATGACCAGCACATGGCTGCGGTCGGCGCGGTCGTTGAACCCGCCGGCGCCCTGCACATAGTCCTTGACGCTGAGCTTCTCGTCGTAGACAACGGCCTTGGGAATGGCCACCTCGCCCACCACCTGCACCACATCCGATTTCTGGGGCACATAGACGATGTCACCATCTTCCAGGATAACATTCTTGAGTTCGCCGCGTCGCGAAACCACAACAACGCCGTCTGGTTCCACTGTGGCCGCACGTTTCACGAAATCCTGCACCAATTCGGCCTCGCGTACGCGGATGTTGGCCTCGTCCACGGATTGCGACGTTGCCGTCAAGGCCGTGTGTTCCAGACGACGCAAGGAGTCTTGGATGGCCTTACGTTGCTGTTCGGCAACACTGCGACGGCGCAGGTAGAGGGCTTCTATGGAGGCCATGGACGGATCAACGCCCACATAGTGCAGCAAATCGCGCAATGTTGTCCCCTTGCGCACGGCAAAGCGAGAAGCTCCGGCAATGGCACCGGCAGCTCCCACCATGATCGTGCCGCCAGGTACGTCGGCATGAAATTCCACAATGTCTTCGTCGCGCAGAATCAATGCGGCAAAATCCTTCAAGGACATATAGCTGTTCCACGGCCTCCCGTGGCGTGTTCCGCTCACGCTGGCATGGCTTGCCCCTGGCATGGGCTGCGCCATGGCCAGCAAAGCCTTGCCACTGATGCTCTTTCCATCGAACTCATAACGCGCCTGCTGCCGGATAAGGCCCATGGCCGCCACGCCGGCACCACGCTTGCCGACCAAGATAACATCCCCGTCCTCCAGCTGCAGGCGTGGCAAATTGCCGTTGACCAGAAAATCATAAAGGTCAATTTCCGCAATGCGTCGGTTGTGGCGCTTGACCGTGATGTGCCGGTAGCTGCCGCGTTCGGCAATGATGCCCCCGGCCCGATCCAAGTAATACAGGATGGAATCACCAGGGCCGCCAGCGTAGCGCCCTGGCCGTAGCACATTGCCCGTGACGAAAACCGCCACAGGCTGGCTGCTCAAAAGGCTGGCATACACTTCCACGTTCTGCGTGAAGACTGCGGCAATAGAATCCGCCACCGTCTTCTGTAGGGCGGCGTTGCTCACCCCCTCCACATGAACCGGTCCCACTTCAGGAATAAAAATATTGCCCTGGCGATCGACGACTAAAACGCCTTCAAATTCGTATGCGCCCCAAGCCTGCACCATAATGCGGTCGCCAGGCAGAAGCGCGTAGGATGACGCCATGCCGTCATGCCAGGTGCCGGCAAAATTGCCCAAGAAAAGAGAAGCGCCAAAGGGCTGCAGTGCCTCCACGGCTTCTGGCGGATAGGGTTTTTGCGCCCAGGCCGGCGGCGCGCTGAGGGCAGGCGTCAGGGGCCGCATGCTTCCCGCCCTCTGCACCGGGCCGCGCATATCCCCCTGTTGGCGCACATCGGAACCGGAAATCGCGCCAGGGCGCACAGCCTGCGGGACGTCCGAAGATTGCTGCCTGACACGCGAAGTCGTTGCTCCAGGACTTTTACTGCTGCCGGCCTGCACGGAAGATTTGGCAGACGCGCCATCCGAAAGCCCTCCCATCACCGCCATACGCGTACCAGTGTTTTGAAATGAAGCTGCCGAGGCTGTTTGGGAAGTCACGCACAGCAAAAACCCAGCCAAACCCCAAAAAACACAGTTGCGCAGACCGCGCCAGCAAAAAATTACGGTAGGCATCTAGAACCCCGCATGCTCACGCACTGCCGCGATGATCAGACTCACCAGGCCCAAGAGCAGCAGCGACGTTACCATGAAAATGAAAGTGAAGTAAAAAGGACGCGGATAGAGCGACTCATCCGCCAGTACAGGACGTTCATAAGGCTCCACGTACAGGCTCTTGGCGTCAGCCCGCACGCGCGCCGTCTCCAGCGATGACATGGCCGAGGTGAGCTGCTTCTGGGCGAATTCTTCCTCCACAGCCAAACGCTGGTATTCACTTAATACCGAACTCAACGGCACACCAGACACAGATTCTCCGGCCAGACGTTCTTTCTCCTTGGCCAGTTGTTGTTGCAATACGGCCAGCTTGTTGCGCAGCTGAACAACTCGCGGGCTGTTGTTTTTCATAAAAGTGAGAGCTTCGGCCAATTCAGCTGCGGTATTGGTCACGGCAGCCTCAAGGTTGTTGACAAGGCCATATAATCCCGAAGCCGTAGCATTCGGATCGAGTATGACAGTGCGCTCTCGCCAGATACGCGATGCCTCGCGTGCTTCTCGCACACGTTGCTCGGCGCGCGCCACCTCCTGTCGTGCCTGTGAAATGGCGTCCTCCCTGGCGCGCTCGTTCATGGCATTGACCAGAGCCTCGCTGCTGTCGAGGATGCCCTGGCACAGGGCCAGGGACATTTCCGGTGTAAAGGCTTTGACTTGTACGATGAGAATGCCGGTGTCTGGATCAAAGGATGTGGTCACAGCCCATTTCCAGTACTCCCTTGTCTCGTCTTGAGTGGCATTGCTCCACAGTCGGAACCAGAAGTCACGGGTCTTGTCCGCATAGTGTTGGCGCAAGTGCAGTTTAGCATCCAACTTTTCCACAATGTCCAACGAGCCTATATAGTCTTGCACGATATAGGACTCCTGCAGGCCAGTAGTGGCAACACGGAACATGGATGCCATGGGATCCATGCCCTGCGTGGCATTTTGACCGCGCACGGCAAAACGCGCCTCGGAAACGTACATGGGCGAGGCTATGAGCATAAGATACAAAAATATCAGGCAGGCCGGCAACAACACAAAGGTTTTAATGAGCCGCAGAGCCAGACCTTTGCGCGAAAAAAAGCCTTCGACTCGCGGACGGAGAACGGCCAGGGGCACATGCTCCCGGGCTGGCACATTGGCCTCTGGCATGCGCAGAGGCAGGGCTGGGTCATCCTCGGCGAAAGGGCTGTCGCTCTGCGGTCGCGCTGGTGGCGGAGCGGCAGGTTTGCGTGGTGTGCTGCGACTGGGCGTCGCCTTTGCCGCGTGGGCAGCGGTCGGAGAAGCCTTGGGCGCGGGACTGGACGCGCCAGCCTGCGCAGCAGTTTCGTTCTTCTGCGCTTGCCCCTTGGACGGGGAAGTCGGCGCGGCTTGCGTGTCGGACGTCGCCTTTGCCGCGTCGGCAGCGGTCGGAGAAGCCTTGGGCGCGGGACTGGACGCGCCAGCCTGCGCAGCAGTGTCGCTCTTCTGCGCTTGCCCCTTTGACGGGGAAGCCGACGCGGCTTGCGTATCGGGCGTCGCCTTTGCCGCATGGGCAGCGGTCGGAGAAGCCTTGGGCGCGGGACTGGACGCGCCGGCCTGCGCAGCAGTG
>JAFTCE010000053.1 GCA_017454855.1 Desulfovibrio sp. | reverse complement strand
CGTCCGTCAGGCGTCAGCATCATTTCGCAGTTGCCGTGATCAGCGATGATGCACATGCGTCCACCCCGCGCCTCCACGGCAGCAGCCATGCGACCCACGCATGCATCCACCACGGAGCAGGCTTCCACGGCGGCAGCCAGGTTGCCTGTGTGGCCCACCATGTCGCCATTGGCCAAATTGCAGACCACAAGATCATACGTCCCTGTATTCCAGGCTTCGACAAACTTATCCGTCACTTCGCAGGCACTCATGGCAGGCTTTTGATCATAGGTCTTCACCTCGCGCGGCGAAGGCACCAGGATGCGGTCTTCCCCGGGGAAGGGTTCTTCCAGGCCGCCGTTGAAGAAATAGGTGACGTGAGCGTATTTTTCCGTCTCGGCCAGACGCAACTGACGCAATCCTCGTTGCGACACCAATTCCCCCAGCCCCATACGGGCTGATTCTTTGGGGAAGGCAACAGGTAGGTTGAAACTGGCATCATAGGCGGTCATGGTGGCCATGCCTGCCAACTGCGGCCTGCGCCCGCGGTCAAAACCGTCAAATTCGTCCGCTGTGAATGCCAAGGTTAGCTGACGCATGCGATCTGCCCGGAAGTTGAAAAGAAAGAGACCGTCGCCGTCTGCCATGCCAGGGCAGGTATCTCCGGTATCAAAGCAGACAGGCTTGACAAATTCGTCCGTCACGTCAGCCGCATAGGAGGCCTCCACTGCGGCCACCGGGTCGTTCTGGCGTGGAGCTGCGCCGTGAACCATTGCCTCCCAGGCAGGTTGGAGGCGTTCCCAATGCTTATCGCGATCCATGGCATAAAACCGACCAGACATGGAAGCGATACGCGTCTGCGCTTGCCCCCTAATGGCTGCGGTCAGTTGACGCATATAGTCGATGCCGCTTTTGGGATCGCGGTCTCGCCCGTCCATGAAGCAGTGGATGCGCACCGCGACCCCCTGCTTGTGGGCCATAGCGCACAGTGCTTCCAGATGACGGATATGACTGTGTACACCGCCGTCTGAAAGCAGTCCGGCCAGATGCAGCTTGCCGCCACCGGCCTGCAACCTCGACAGCAGTTCCGTCAAGACGGGATTGGCGGCAAAGCTGCCATCTTCCACAGCGAGGTCAATGCGCGTCATATCTTGATAGATGATACGACCGGCCCCAATGTTGAGATGGCCAACTTCCGAATTGCCCATATAGCCCTCGGGAAGCCCCACGTCCCGACCAGAAGCGGAAAGTCGCGAATGCGGATAGCGCGAGGTCAAGGCATCCAGATGAGGCGTTGCAGCCACAAAAGGCGCATTGCCGGAACCGGCTTCGGCCAATCCCCAGCCGTCCAGGATCAACAACACTGTCGGAGTCACATTCACAGCCATTGCCCTACTCCCCACCGTGCGCGCTGCCCACGAATCTTCTGCCCCACAGCCCTTCAAGTCCATACAGAGCGCGCACCGATTCCTGAAAAATGTTAACAACAATTTCGTTCATATCCGCCAGAATCCATTGCCCCGCAGCGTAGCCCTCCGTACGGAGATATTCGTAATTGCGCTCGCGGCAAAACAGGCCAAGTCCGTCGGCCAGGCTTTGGGCGTGCCGTACCGACCCGGCTCCAGCTATTACCAGCCCGTCCACAAAGGCTCCCTGCCCAGTCAGATCAATACTGACCACATCAATAGCCTTGTGTTCCTTGAGCCAGTCAGTCACATGCGCGAGCTTCTCCTGTAGAGGAACGTCCGCAAAATGCCTGGCGTCAGCCTCAACCTTATGAAAGAGAAAAGAAGTTTTTTGCATGCACAGCACATACCGTAAAGCTGCCCCAAGGGCAATGCCGCATTGGGCCTCCTTTTCCCGCCTCCCTGATTTTTCAAAGATGCCCTTGTTCCAACCATTGATTGGCCACCTTGATCACCTGCGCAGGCAAAAAGCCCCAGGGCGGTGGCACGAAGCACCATGCCTGTGGCAAGGAAATGCCGCCGTGATGCAGAAAAAAATCCGCGCTGCTGCCTCTCTCGAGGGCAGAACCATATAAGGCGTCCCCAAGAAGTGGATGCCCCAAATGTCCAGCATGGACACGTATTTGATGCCTGGCGCCGCAACGGATGCGGCAGGCCGCCAAGGTTGCACCGTCTGCGGAGTCATACTCGGAAAGTATCGGCGGGAGCGACACTGCCTTCCACAAAACCAAAGGCCAGAATTCCGTCCAGCGGTTAGCCTGAGCCTGCTGGGGCAAAACAGCGCTGCGTACGCGCCTGGCCGTATCCAGGGCATTTCTGACTACAGCAGGTTGTGACAACTGCCCTTCAAGGATAGCCACATAGCGCTTTTCGCAGCGGCCTTGCTTCTCAGCAGCGCGAAATGCGGCCTGGGCTTGTGCGTCGCAGGCAGCTGTCACAAGTCCTGACGTGCCATAGTCCAGACGTTGCAGCAGCACAGGCCGCGTTTTCTGCCCTCTCAACTCTGGGGCAGTAGCCAGCATATGGGGCAACAGGCACTCCAGGCTTACGCCATTGCCACCAGCCAGACGCTGACTGTGCATGCGGACGGGCTTATAAAAAAAACAGTATCCCCCGCGCCGCCCCAAGAAATACGCGTCAGGGTCAGCGGCATCTTCTGTCTGAGGATGTGTCGTGGGCAGCAACTCTACTCTGTCTCCCTCGCGAACGCGTACGGCCGCCGTGCCCCTCATCCCATTGAGGAGTACCGCGCCTGTGGCGATGCACCGTCTGCGCCCACGCAGCCCCATGTGCGGGAGCAAATCGGCCAGGACGCGATCCAACCGCTGTCCTTCCTGCCGCATGCTACAGCACAGGAAAAGTGGCATCTGGGCAGCATCAATATCACGCGAAAACGATGTCACAAATCCGCTCCAGGAGCAACCGCTTCCAGCAGCGCAGCGACTGTGAGTTCCGGGACATGACACTGGGGGTCATTCTCGCAAACCATGTGCCTGTCTACCAGGCGCACACCCATCCGGGCCAAGCGGACTCGCTCCACAGGCTCAAGACCGCCTTCATAATAGCCGTGACGGCTGTCCACAAGCACAGTGTGTAGCAACCGCTCCGTGGGCGCATCAGGCGCATCGACGCGTAAATAGCGCACGAGCATGGCAGCCTGGTCGGCGACAGAAAGGCCGTGCAACTCAGCGTCACGACCACTGCTGGGGATGAATATTTTAGGGCATGACGCTGCCGCCACCGCCCGACCGACGCCCTGGGGCAGCAAGTTGGCCACTATGCTGCTATAAAAACTGCCCATAGGGTAGCAAATGGCCGCTGCGCTGCGCAAATATGCCTCCGCTGTACTCTCCAATGGCGGACGGCAGGGGGGTGACAGTCGTCCGTTTTCGGCTGACAGCCTCCGATCCGGTTCATGCACAGTGAGAAAGACCTGCCGCACAGGAGCAGGCAAAACCTTGAAATGGTGTTGCCCCACCACGAGAGAACCATCTTCCAGCCGTGCCGCCAAATGCAGGTTTTCAGAGACCACGGGCAGGACTAAACCCCGCGCCGACAGCAATCGACTGAAAAACGCCAATACCGGTCCAAACATGCGCCTATGATGCAAATAGCCGCCTGCAAGCAGCAGGTTGCCCAAGCAGGCATGAAAGGGATCGAAATCCTCAGGCATATGCTGAAGAAAGTAGTTCAGATGCAGACGCAGGGCGTCAGCAAAGAGGGAGGGCATGTCAGCCCAAACGGCATGTCGGCTGGAACCCATGTTGCGCAACTGCTGACGCAAGGTCTGCGCATCGTCCTGCCCGGTATTGTCCGCCAAACGCGTGGCACAAAACTGCAACACCCGGGCTGGTGTCAAATCTCTATCGGCCAATGCCAGAAGACGGTTGCGCATATCGCCTACGGCAGGCATGGCCAAGGCACGTCGCAAGGCTGCAGAGCTGCCACCGGAGTCAAAGGGGGTGACCAGATGCACGGAATTGTGCGTATGCCGGGTGAGTTCCTGGCTCAAACGACGCAATGCCGTACCACCCGTAAAAAACACCAAACGCGGCCCCAAGGCGGGATTACCGCAGCCGACAAGGGCCTTGTTCACCTGCCTTGCCCCGGCGATGCCTCGGCGTCCGGCCAATGGCCTACCATGAATCCGAGTTCGCGCATGCGCAAAAAAATGCGCCGCCCTATCCATGCGTCTGTGGCAGCGTAGACAACCTGCTTGGGACTCAATTCAACATGTCCCCAGTTGGAGCATTGGGAACCCTTGGAAATCCGCCAGCCGAGAAGGTTGGCCGCCAGTGTGCGTAACCCCTGGCTCGAAAGCATGTTGGCCCGCGCCACAGCGCCGAGATCTACGAGGCCAGCAGGTTCGAAGGGATATAGACGGGCAAGTTCGCGCATATCGTCCTGGATGGCCACGCCAACCTTGATCTGCTCGGGATTGGCAAGAATGCTGGCCAGATGCGGTCCAAAAGGCAGACAGACGAGCTGCACCAGATAGACCGCCGCTTCAGTAGCAAGCTGCACCAAGGCAGGGTCATTGCGCTTACCCTTGTGGAACGAAGGACGCGTCTCCGTATCAAAACCCAACAAATCAGCCGTGCGCAGATCTGGCAAGGCAGACTCCCATTCCTGAGGAGTACGCACCAGATATACTGGACCCTCATAATGGTAAAGTGGCAAGGCATTGATTTCGTCATGACTCAAGCGGCGACGTAGCGTATCCATATTCATAGGTACAACTTATTTGCCAATGCAAAATTGCGCAAAGATGCTGTTCAGCACCTCCGCAGGGCTGGATACTCCGGTCACGTCACCCAAATGCTCGCAGGCCATTTCCAAGCGCACGGCACAACAATCATACGGCTGTCCGGCAAGTACATCTTCCCGCAAGGCTTGCAGCTCCTCCAAGGCGTTTTCCAACGCCAGCGACTGTCGTGCATTAGGAGCAAGTCCGTCTTCCACAGGTTCACCACCCGTCGAAGAAAGCAACAATGCGCGCAGCATGGCCGCCAATTCTTCCACATGCGCACCAGAAAGCGCACTCACGGCACAACAGCTTTGCTTTTCCAGCCAACGGGGTGGGAACACCGTAGGCATGCACACATCGCACTTGTTCCATACCACAAGCATGGGCGTCGCCCCCACCGCGTTCAAAACCTCCTCGGCAGCCGGATCAGGACAAGACAAAGCAGCAGCGCCCTCATCGCCCAGACGCGCTCCGTCCAGAACCAGAAGTATGGCATCCGCTTCTGCCAGCTTTTCACGACTGCGCACCATCCCCAGACGCTCCACAGCTTCAAGGCCAGCTTCTCCACCCCGCCGCAGGCCGGCGGTATCGATCAGTCGCACGGGCACGCCCATGAGGTCACACGCTTCCTCCAGATAATCGCGTGTCGTGCCGGGAATGGCAGTGACAAGTGCCCGGTTGCGTCCCAACAGGGCATTGAGCAAACTGGACTTGCCCGCGTTGACAGCGCCAGCCAGAACCACTAACGCGCCTTGCTGCATCACGTTGGCGCGACGACTGCCAGCCAAAAGGCGTTGCAATGCGCCTATGGCCTCGTCCACAGCGGCACTCAGAGCAAGAGGTTCCAAAACTTCTGTCTCTTCTTCGGGAAAATCCACTGCCAGGCATAAGGAGGTACGCAGCCCCTCCAGTTTTGCGGCAAGTTCCCGTATGCGCTGCCCGAGCAGGCCGTCCAACCGATTCAAACCATAGCGCAGGGCCTCGCGTGAGGGCGCGGCCACAAGTTCGGCCACGGCTTCGGCCTGACTCAAATCTATGCGCCCATTCATAAAAGCCCGGCGCGTAAATTCTCCACGTTGCGCCTGACGCGCTCCATGACGTAGGACACTTTCCAAAATGGCCTGCACCACCACTGGCCCGCCATGACATTGTATCTCCGCCGTATCCTCGCCTGTAAATGTCTGCGGTCCGGGCATAAATACGGCCAGCACATCGTCAAGGGCTGTGCCGTGCCAGTCCAGTGCCCGAGCCCGGTGCAGTTGCCAGGGACGAAAATCCTTAAAACGCGGAGACAGCGGCTGAACCATGCGCGCAAGGATACCTTTTGCCTCAGAACCGGAAAACCTGACAATACCAATGGCCCCTATGCCTGGCGGCGTGGCAATGGCGGCAATGGTATCGCCGTCAGACTGCATCTTTGCAAGCATGTTCACGTTCCGCAAGATAGCTCATGTCATCCCTCCTTTTTGCGCATGATGACCACGCGCTTCAGGGGACCGTCGCCATTGCTGCGCGTTTGGATATCGTCAGCATCCTGAAGACAGATATGGACAATACGACGATGATAGGAGGAAAGCGGGCGCGTTGAGAGGGATCGTCCGGTCTGACGCACCTTTTCCGCCAGGGACAGGGCCAGTTCTCGCAATTTTTCTTCCTGCCGATGACGATATTCGCCTGCATCGAGTTGCACCCGAACGGCTGCGTTCATGCCGCGCGAAACAATACGTGAAATCATGTACTGCAGGGAAGTCAGCGTCTGCCCGTCTCGCCCTATGAGCAAACCGTTGTCACCTGCACAGGCAATGCGCACATGCACACGCCCCTTGCCTACATGCACCTCAACGGGGGGGTCTCCGTCCACAATGGGACGTATGAGCTGGCACGTCGTGTCATGCACAAGCTGTCTCAAGTGTTCAACATCAAGCTGTTCCAAGGGCGTCAACGGCAGTCCTTCTGCGGCAACGTCAATATCATCTTCCAATGCTTCCAGGGAATCCACTAGACCGTATGCAGGGTTTTGCTCTTCCGCTGCGCTCTCGCCCTGCCCCGTACTTTGCCGCTCTCTTGGTTTGACAAGGTCAGCGCCATCGCCATGCACAGCGATTTGCCGGTCAATGGATTTGGCAAGCACGGCTTTTTTTATCCCACGTTCCGCATGTTCTGAGATGTCGACGGTATCTGTTTTTTCTTCCTGCTTGCGACCGCGTCTACCGCCGGTTACGGGCTTGTGATCTCTGGATTCGGGTTTCTGCTCCCGTGGTTCTGATTTTTGTTCCCGAGGTTCGGAAAAACGCTTGGAAACCGTTCGAGAACCCTGTTTTGCACGACTTCGCGCTATGGCCGTCCTCGAACCAGATGCCGAGGCGGATGGCATGGCGTCATCTTCATCTTCATCACCCAAAATCATTTCAAGAGGTGAAATGCCACCTTCAGGCTTGCCAAGGATGCTCTCTACGGCTTCACGCAGTTCTACGCGCCGGGCGCGTACCTTGGCCCTACGAGCGCCTACGATGCCAAAAATTCCCGTCTTTGCATCCTGCACAATTTCAATTTCCAGCTTTTCACGCGCCGCGTTAAAATACTTGCATGCTTCTTCTATGGCTTCATCAAGGCTTTTCCCCTTGAATTCCTTGAAATTTTCCATACGTCCCCCTTGGCATTGCGACAAGGCTACTTTGCTTTTTGCGCGAGCTTCTTCATCATCAGACGTTGTTGCGCGATGGAAAGTACGTTGTTCACCAGCCAATACACCACGAGACCGGACGGAAAGCCCAGGAAAAGCACGGTAAAGACAATGGGTAAAAACATCATGATTTTCTGTTGTGTGGGATCAGTAGCCGGAGGACTCATCTTTTGCTGCAAGAACATGGTCAAGCCCATGATGATAGGCGTAATATAATAGGGATCCCTTGAAGAAAGATCCGCCAGCCATAACAGATCCGTCCCAGGCAAATAGCTGATAAATGGCGCATGGCGCAGTTCAATGGCTGTGAGCAAAGCCTGATACAAGCCGAAAAACACCGGCATCTGTATCAAGATAGGCACGCAACCACTAGCGGGGTTCACACCATACGTCTTGTACAGAGCCATGACTTCCTTGTTCATCGTTTCCTTGTCTTTGCCATACTTCTCGCGCAACTTCACCATGTGGGGCTGCAGCTTCTTCATCTTTTCCATGGATGCATAGCTCTTGGCGGTCAACGGCCAGAACAATGCCTTGATAAGCAGTGTCAGCAGGATAATGGCCAGCCCCCAGTTATGGACATAGCTGTAAAAAAACTGCAGCAGCCACAACAAGCCCTTGGCAATGAGATGAAACATGCCGAGGTCGATGCTCTTGACAAGTTGTTCAGATACGACTGCAAGCTGCTGACGATCCTTGGGGCCAAGCCAGTAGGAAACAGCGAACTCACGTTCTTGCCCTGGAGCCAGCGATGACTCGGCTTCCTCCAGAGCAGCGCGGTAGACGTTTTGCTGCACTCGTCCCTTGAGCGTAACGTTTTCACTGCCTCCAGGCAGCACTGCAGCCAGGAAATACGTACTCATGGCGCCGCCCCAAAAAATCTTACCATTGACCTGCACGCCAGATTTTTCCAATGTTTCCACGGACGTTTCGTCTTCCAGACTGCCGTCTTTGTCCCAGGCTATGCGCATGGCGTCATAGCGGCTGTCGCCGGCATTGTCGGCATCAGAGGCCACAGTATAGCCCACACGCACACTACGCACCTGATCCGAGGCGTTGACGATGCGTATTTTCTCGGAAATCAAATACGACGTGGCGCTGAACGTTAGCTCACGCCGCACACGCAGGCCATCCACCTCACCCACAATGTTGAGCGTTGCTTCGCCATCGGCTGGCACTGCAAGCGTGTCAGTCGTATTTTCCACAGCCCATTTGCCAGTACTCCAAGAGGGCTGGCTATTGACCACAAGCCCCAGAGGGGCCACGGCAGCCGTTCTGGCGTCAACCAGATTGACACAAGGAGAATCCGGATTCAGCCCTACACGATAGTGCGTGAGCTGAAAAGAGCGCAGAACCCCACCGCCAGTATGGATCACGGCAGTGTACAGGGGCGATTGCACAGTCATATCGCGCCCCGGAGCAGGCGTGAACATGGGTAGAGCGGCCCGCGCCTGCTCTTCTTTCTGCAGCGCCGCCTGCTTCTCCTCTTCGGCCTGCTGCGCCGCCTGCTGTCGAGCTATTGCCGCAGGATCCGGCTTCTGCACCCAACCCATGTACTCGGCCAGGTAACTCCAGCCCATAATAACAACGAGACACAACAGGATGGCAATAATTAAATTTTTTCCGTCTTGCATGTGGACGTTCACTCCTGGGACAAAGGACGTCGCCTTGGTGGTGGAACAGGATCATACCCCGAACCGCCCCAGGGATGGCAGCGGCTCAGGCGCTTGAGCGTCAGCCAACCACCGCGAAGAATACCATGCAGCATGATGGCCTCAACGGCGTAGGCGGAACATGTTGGATAAAACCGGCAGGCAGGAGGAAGCACGGGAGAAATACACCACTGGTACAGGCGTATGGGCAATACGCATAACATACGCATCAATCGGTTCATACCCGTCTGCCCTAAATCTGCCTGCCAGATCCACGTCGAGACATGCGCTCAAATAGCGGCAGGAGTTCAGCAGTCACCTCGCCATAGCCAAGTTCACTGGTCTTGGCCTGCTTTTTAACCACGGTGACTACATCGGCATTCACGGGCAATTCCCCCCGATGCAGACGATAAAACTCCCGTAACAGACGCTTAATGCGATTGCGCACAACAGCATTCCCTACCTTGCGCGAAACAGCCGTGCCACTACGTGTCGACAAATCCTGTCGATCAGCGGCCAGCACAAAAATAAGAAAGTGCTTGGTATGATAACGACTGCCCCGCTCATAGCAAGCGAGGAAATCCGGTCTGCTGCAAATGCGCAGTTGCCTTGGCAGGCCATTGGGACGCATGCTTCTTGCAATCCATGCCCCCCAGCAAGTACCATTCATCGACGACCGGCATCACTTATACGAATACGCCGCAAGAGCGGTATCTTCCAGAGAGCGCTCCTGGCAGGGGGGCGCTGGCACAAACGGCGCTTCCTAGGCGCTGAGTACCTTGCGTCCTTTGGCTCGACGACGGCGAATCACGGCCCTGCCGCCAGGCGTTGCCATGCGAGCGCGAAAACCGTGAGTGCGTGCCCTTCTGATCTTGCTGGGCTGATATGTTCTCTTCATGTCTTGCTCCTCATGTTGCTATCCACAGCCGACACCACGTACCGTCGGCCATGTGTATCCTGACTATTCGCCAGGCAGTATGACCAATGTATTGCGCAAGTGTTACACTCTTGGAACCGAAATGTATACACGCCCAAGGTTGCTCCGTCAAGGGGCTGGCGTCGAGCAAAACAAGGCAGGTGCATACCCTTTGCAGAGCTTCTCCAAGGTCAATAGACGCGTCAACCGCCCTTTTTGGGCGCACGTGAAGCTTCCGCCTCCGTCAGTGCTCGCATTTGGGAAAAACATGCTTCCAATGGCTGCTGATCGGCCACATCTTGACACAAAAACGCGTTGATAGCGGGCATCTTGGCAATGGCCATGTCTATTTCGGGATTGGCGCCTTTTGAATAGGCTCCAATATTGACCATATCCTCCACGCGGCGATATGTACTCATCCAACGCGTGAGCATGCGTCCTGCCAAAATATCCTGTTGATCGCAAATATCCGAGCGCAAACGGCTGATGGAACGCAGTACGTCAATGGCCGGGAAATGGCCCTGATCTGCCAACTCCCGTGTCAAGACGATATGGCCATCCAAAATGGAACGCACGGCATCGGCAATGGGTTCGTTGAAATCATCGCCGTCCACAAGCACGGTGTAGATGCCCGTGATGGTTCCTTTGGATGAACGTCCTGCGCGCTCCAACAATTTGGGCAGCTGCGCAAAAACCGAAGGCGTGTACCCCTTTGTCGTAGGCGGCTCCCCCACGGCCAGCCCCACCTCTCGAGAGGCCATGGCAAAACGGGTGACAGAATCCATCATCAGGAGTACGTCCATACCCTTATCGCGGAAATATTCCGCAACAGATGTAGCGGCATACGCAGCGCGCATGCGCACAAGCGGCGATTGATCCGACGTAGCTATCACCAGGACAGAGCGGGCCATGCCTGACGGTCCCAGATCCCGTTCCATAAATTCCAGGACTTCCCGTCCGCGTTCACCAATTAAAGCGATAACATTGACATCTGCCTGCGTATACCGGGCCATCATGCCCATAAGCGTAGACTTGCCCACGCCGGAACCGGCCATGATGCCCACACGCTGTCCCTTGCCCAAGGTGATCAGGCTGTTCACCGAACGCACACCCACATCCAAGATATCCGTGATTCTGGGGCGCTGCAGCGGGCTGGGCGGATCGCTATACAAGGGGGCCAGTTCCGGATGCCATTGACGCCGGGCCTTAGCTGCCCATGCCGGTTCATGGCTGCGTTGCTCCTCCATCTGCCGTTGAAAATCCTCACGAGAACGTTCGCCTGCAGGCAAAGGAGAGACATAAAATTCCGTGCTGACCGGTGGGCCAGCATCCAGGGGGGTGCCGAAGGCGTCAAAAGCGCGTCCCAACAAATCCGGTCCCACGGGAAAAACCGGGGGAAGGCTCGTATTCCGGATGCGGCTGCCAGGACGGATGCCACGCATGTCTCCATAGGGCATGAACAGCAGATTGCCGTCGCGAAAGCCCACCACCTCGGCGGCAATACCAGCGTCCCCCTGATCCGGCAGCATATGGCAGACGGCGCCCAAGGGCGCACGCAGTCCACTGCCTTCGGCCACAAGGCCCACGACCTTGTTGACCTTGCCGTACAAACGCACCGCCGTGCCGACGCGCAGCAAATTGATACAGGCTTGAGGCTCCAGCTTCATAGCATGTCCCGCGCCCTACCCCTGCGGTTCCGCACCGGGCAGGAACCCTCCATCGGAAAAAACATTTTGCTCTTTGTCCGCTCCGGGGGACTCGTCTGCGGGCAAGGGGAAAAGCTCGTCTTCCAGTTCAGCCAAACTTGGATTATCGGCCACTGGCATTGAAACTGCAACCGACATTTCGGCTGGCACGGCTCCTTCCTGGGCAGCTGACGCACTCAGCCCATCGAAAAGGGCATCTTCAGCGGCAGGATGCACTTCTGGCTCATGCTCTCCACCGTCCACGTCGGGAGGCATATCCGCAGGCAGCACGGAAGGCATTGGCTGTGCTGCTGCCATATTCAAGGTATCTGCCCCCGCAGCGTCGCCAGGCATGGCTTGCGGCATCTGCGTACGGGAAGCGCCTGGAACGTCCTGACCTCTGGCTCCGGCATTACGCATACCGTCGTCGGGCTGTGTGGTCGGCGTATCCTCCTGCAAACTAGGCGCGGCTGACGCCGTCTCTTCCGTCGTCATTTCGTGTGCAGCCTCAGCCTCGTGTGCAAATTCAGACAAGCGCGCCGTATGGCTGGCAACGGCATCCTTCAAACGCGCCTCTGCTTGGCTTTCGGCTGGGCTTTGGGGCAATGTCAAATGCTCCAGGATATTGTCAACCATCTCTCGGTAGTTAGCGCGCAAATTTTCCACGCTGCCGCTCCCGCTTTCAGCAACAATATCCCCTGGCTCCAGAGTAGCATCGCCTTCCACTATCCACTGACGCAGCTCGGGTACGGATTCTCGTGCGTCCTTGAACATATCCCCCACGACCTTCTCGTCATCGGGATGCACACGCACCGTAACGGTTGCCCGGTCTTCCAGCAAATGCAGGGAATCCAGAACAAGACGGCGCAATATCTGCTGATGTTCCGCTTGCAGTATCCAGGCCGTGCCCGCTTCCACCGCGACGTGCGTCAGCTCCACCAATGTCTCACGCCAGGCATCACAGATAACAGCGCGCTGCTCTTCCAGACCATGCAGCACACCGGCGAGCATACCGGCCACATCAGCTCTGAATTCCCTCAGCTCCTCTCCAGCCTGCTCCATGCCATGTCGGTACCCCTCCTGACGCATTGCCTCCCGCAACTGCGCGGCATCTTCGCGAAGCGCCTGAGCCTTGGTGCGTTCAGCTTCGGCCTCGGCCAGCACGGAACGCGCCTGTTCTTTAAGCCCCGCAGCGTCTTCGTCGGCCTGTCGGGCCTGGGTTTCAATCTGCTGGTGTGCTTCCGCGAGGATTTTCTGCCGTTCGGCATAGGCAGCGCCAAGAATTTCACGCGCACGTTCTTCAGCCTTGGCGCGTACACGTCCAAGATAGTCTTCCTGCTCTTGGCGCTGCCGACGCTCACGCATCACGGGTTCCCGCATGGCTTCAAGCTCTTGGGGAGTGGTTTCCCGCTCGCCCATGAAGATAGTACTCCATTTTTTACGCAACAGCTCAGACGCCATGATGCTTCCCGTCTGCCCAGCACCGACCGCAAAACATTGCGAGCGGATGGGCCGTTATTGTCAATTCCAACTGTTCCCGCCTATACAAAAACGTCACCAGAACCGCGACTGATGACCACCTTGTTCTCGCTTTCCAGACGACGCACAACCTTGACGATATTTTGTTGCGCGTCCTCCACGTCCGACAGCTTAGCCGGCCCCATGAACTCCAATTCTTCGCGGATCATGTTCGCGGCGCGTTCCGACATGTTCTTGAAGATCTTCTCCTTGAGTTCATCGCTGGCACCGCGCAGGGCCAAGGTAAGATCCTCATTGGAAATTTCCTTGAGCACTTCGCGAATACCCTTGTCGTCAAGGCTCTTGCAATCTTCAAAGACAAACATAAGATTGCGGATATCCTCAGCCATCTGCGCGGAGTCTTCCTCAATTTCGGAAAGTACTTCCTCTTCTGTAGCTCGATCCACGGCATTGAGTATCTCGGCCACAGACTGCACGCCGCCCACCTTCTTACCTTCCTTGCCGCCCATGGCGATGAGCTGGCTGGTAAGCACCTTGTCCACTTCCATGAGCATATCTTCGGACACGGCTTCCAAACGGGCAAGACGCATGAGTACCTCGGCGCGCACGCCTGCCGGCAGGCTCGTCAGCAAACTGGCAGCCTGATCCGGATGCAAATGCCCAAGAATAAGAGCCAGCGTTTGCGGATGCTCGTTGCGCAAAACCTGTGACAGCAGCTTGGGACTCACCTGCTCCAGATCGCGGAATGGCGCAGGTCCCGTATCCAAGCTGAGGGAATCCATGACATACTTTGCCGTTTCCGGATCCAGGTTCTTGACCAGCAGGCGCTTGAGCGTATCGCTGCCGCCGGCAATCATATCCACGCCTTCAACCAGAGATTCGTGAAAATCGCGCAGTACTTCTTCCACTGTTTCGCGGGCCACGGGTTCCAACTCCACAATGGCCTTGGAGATATCGGCTATTTCCTGCCGCTCCATGCGTTTAAACACGTCCGCCGTAAACTTGTCGCCCATAGCCAACAAGAGTACGGCAATACGCTGTTTGCCGGTCAACGCCATCTGCCGCTCCTTCCTTCCACATCACATTGCCCATATCCGGAACGTCCACTGGGGAAGCAACCGAAACATGGTATCTTACAATCAATTCCGGAGAAAGCCTTTTTTAGGCCCCTCCGGAACTTGTACGTTCACACTTCTTTCAGCCAGCGCTTGATAAGACGCACGGCCTGTTCCATGTGTTTTTCGGTAAACTGGATCAGCTGCACCTTCAAATCTTCTATGCGATGATTGGTTTCCCTCTGTGCCCGCCGCTGCGCACGAATTTCAGCCAGCTTCTGGGCATTGGCCAACATGGGAACACTGTCAGATTTTCGCTGTTTCATCTTCCTTAATCCAACCGCGCACCAATGTCACGACCTGTTCCATATGATTATCGGCCAAGGTAATGATGTGCGCCTTGAGGGCTTCGACGTCCCTGAAAATCAGGCCGTCCTCGTCTTCATCTTCTTCGGCTTGCTCCTCAACCTCTGCCCTGTGCGCTTCCTCCAGCGCCGTATACAGTTCAATTTGTTCCTCGGCGGAAGGCAGGCCTTCCAACCCTTCCACGACCTCTCCGTGTTCCACCTTGGGCTTGATGAGAGCCAGCACCACCGGGCGCACGACGAGCATCGGGAAGAGGAAGGCCAGCAGGGCATTGAGCAGGGGCTTGCCCAGTCGTTCCGCATAGTGGGAAAGAAGCTCAGCCAGATTGGGATCCTTGGGTGGTTCCGAATCCGTAAAGGGCGCGGAACTCACTTCCAGAGAATCGCCGCGAGCCTTATCCAATCCAACGGCATTGGTCACGAGCTGACGAACCTGTTCCAGCTCTTCGGCTTTACGCGGCACGAAGGCCCATTCCCCATTGCTCTTTTCATACGTCCCATCAATGAGGACTGCAACAGTCAAACGCTTCAAATCGCCCACATTGGAGACAATTTGTTGTTCTTCCTTATTGATTTCATAGTTCGTCGTGCGTGTTTCGCGTGTGCCATTCTGGGCGGAAACCGAACCAGTGACGCCATCTGCACGGAAATTCACGTCCGGTGCCCCAGCTTCTAGATTGGCGCGCCCCTGCTGGCTTTCCTCGCTGGTCTGCTCGCTGCGCACTGCCGTCCTTTCCGGATCAAACATTTCGCGCCGTATGGTCTTCTGACTGAAGTCCATTTCGGCATTCACCTTGGCGATGACGCGGCCAGGACCATACATGGGCATGAGCATTTCTTCAATACGCCGCTCCAGGTCGCGCTGCACCTTGAGACGATGCTCCAACTGTGTGGTATTGACGCCCAGCATGCTGTCGTCTTCTGGCTGGTAGAGTACCTTGCCGCCGTTGTCGGTAATGGAAACGTGCATTTTATCCAAGCCTTCAACGGCCATGAGGATCATGTTCAGAATGGCGTTGATTTCTTTCTGGTCGGGCTTGACATTGGGGCGGTTGAGCTTGAGTACCACCGAGGCCGAAGGAGATTGCCGCTCTTCCACAAAAAGGCTGCGGCGCGGGATGACCAAATGCACACGGGCGCTTTCCACGCTGGGAAATTCGCTAATAGTGCGCGAAAGCTCTCCTTGCAGGGCACGCGTGTAATTGATTTTTTGCACGAAATCCGTCTGACCGACCTTGACCTTGTCAAAAATTTCAAAGCCTATGCCCTGTCCTACCAGGCCGCCCTCGCCCGCGATCTTGATACGCTGGTCGTAGACCATTTCCTTGGGAATCAAGATGGTCTTGCCGCCGTCGGCAAGCTGATACTGAACATTATCGGTCTGCAAAGCCTTGATGACAACACCAGCATCTTCCGGGCTGAGGTTGGAATAAAGAACCCTAAATTCCGGTCGCGAAGCCCATATATACAGGCCAATGGCGGCTGCCGTAATGACGACCGTGCCCCCCACCACGGATATGCGCTGCGCTGTACTCAATCTGCCCCAGATATTTTTCACGGCATTGATAAACTGCATGATGAAGGCCGGCATGAGTATTCTCCCTGATAGGATGTCGAAAACGTACTCCCGGCAGCATGCCGGATTGTTGTGAAAATAGCAATTGCTATGCCATGCCGAAAAAAGCCTTGCTCCGCCTTGGCCTGCGCGGACAAGGCTGCAAGTGCTTTCAATTTTTTGACACTAAATAAAAAAACGCCCCCTGCAATCATGCAAAGGGGCGTTCTCTTTGCGAGCGTGTGGTCGGTTCGCCTCAGAATTGCATCTTGGAAAGCTCCTTGTACGCTTCCAGCACCTTGCCGCGCACCGCAGATGTCAATTTCATCGCGAGGCTGGACTTTTGCATGGTGATCATGAGTTCGTGGACGTTCTGGTTGCGTCCGGAAGCAAAATCCTGAATTGCCATGTTTTTAGCGCTAGCCAGGGTATTGACCCTGTTCAACGAGGTCTTCAGTGTATCCGTAAAGCTCGTGGGGTTGGTAACGGGCGTATTGACCGAGGTCGGATACTTGATAAAATCTGCCTGAGCGCCGAAGTCCTGCCCCTTGTCCACGCTGTCGCGCACAAGCGTTTGATCAAGCGTTTTGGCAAAGAGAGACTTTTCGCCAAGAGGCATGCCCTGCTTCAAACTCCCTTCCACTTTGTTGAAATGCCGCAGTGCCTCGCTGTATGCCCGCATGCCTACTGCTTGAATGCTCATGACAACCTCCCACGCTCTTCTGTCTTTGCTGCGTCTTGTATAGCTTTTTTAGAAGACGTTACAAACGTCATCCGTATTTTCGTAAAACTGCGCTACTTGCCTATTTCCAGAGCCTTAGTAAACATTCCCTTGATGGCTTCCACTGTGGTGACGTTGGCTTCGTAGTTGCGTTGTGCCGTCATAAGATTGGCCATTTCTTCCACCACATTGATGTCGGGATAATAGACATAGCCCTCCGCATTGGCGTCCGGATGCCCGGGTTCATATACCCTCTTGAGCGGACGCATGTCTCTGGCCACAGCCATGACGCGAACCCCCTGCACAGAGCGATCCAGGGCGGAGCGCATGTGTATGGAGAAAGGATCGTCCACGTCAGCCGTTTGCTGAATGACCGTGCGCCGTCGGTATGGACCGCCTTCAGGCGTACGTGTTGTCTTGGCATTGGCCAGGTTCATGGAAATGGTATTGATGCGGGTGCGATCCGCTGAAAGCCCGGACGCGCTAATATCAAATGCCGTCATAAAATCCATGGCCAACCTCCGCTGAACTGCTTTTCTATCAATGCTTTTATATCAATTTGGTAAAGTAAATACCTTGCCGTCATAATGACAAGCACACTCAAGCCTGCTTGCTGTCAGTGATGATAGTATTGATACCCTCGAAGGTCTTGGTGATTACCTGTGTCAAGGCCGTATATTGCAATTGGTTCTTGGCGTGCTTAGCCATTTCTCTGTCAATGTTCACATGATCCTCACCATAGACCAGGTGTGGACGAATTTTCTTGTCCCAGTGGGGGCCAAAGCCATCGGGATCAAAGGCAGACGGGATATGCCCCTCAGCCGTAAGGCTCAAGCGACCGCGAGCATCTAGGCCGAGTGCAGCCTGCAAATCCTTTTCAAAGGTCAGTTCACGCGGCTTGTAATGTGGCGTCTCCACGTTGGCGATATTGCCGGCAATGACGTTCTGCCGCTGTAACTGCATATCCATGACCTTGCCCACAAGGCCTATTTCCATATTGAACAAGGACTTCATGATCGCTTCCTCCCAAGACCGCAATTGGATTTGTATGGGGGATAGCAACAATCGTTCCAATTCTATAAAAAGAGCGAATTATCTTGCAATACCACGTAGTTATGAGAAGCGATCTGACAGGAAGACATATTTTTGACAGGCGATTCTGATGGTACGATATCGGACACTGCGACATGGACGGTTCCATGTCTGGGATGGCATTGGCGGGAAAGTTTAAGAAAGATTTTGACGGTGATGGGGTACACTGATGCTCTGGATTGGATGTGATTGCGTGAAGTACTGGAAATTGTGGTTAGAGGTGGCCCCATCATATATGACGCCTACAATGGCAAACCGTGAAGAACTTCTCAAATGGTGGAATAAGTTTACGACGAATGATGAAAGGAAAAAAGCTCCTTTTTACAAAGGGCATGGAATATCGCATATTATTGCCAAACGCGATTGGGAAGGCGAACATATTAAGGAGTTCAAAGGGCAGAAGGGTTTGGATGTTGCTTTGAAGCTGGTGGAAGTGATAGCAAAAGGCACAACAGGAACAACCAAGGAAGGAAAAAAGAACGTCACTAAAGATGGTTATATAGCAATTTTCGATAAGGACACTGATGCAAGCAGTCTAACGGATATTTTGCCTACAGGACAAGAATATTGGGTGTTGTCAGGATTTAAGATTGCAACGCAACCCTATGAGTTGTTGGATGAATTGGTTTTGCAATCAGTCGATGGTCACGGCGGTGTAGACGATCCCTTACGTCCCCTCGCAGAATGCGATAACGCACTACATCATGCTACGGAGTTGCATCCGTCTGTGTTCACTGGGCTGCATTTCATCCCAGATTCTCAAAAGAGAAAGGGTACTTTCGACATCCTCAAACCGAGGACGGCAACAAACATTTCCAGCCTTAAGGGAAATCCCCAGCCGACAGGAGCCCATCGTAAAAACGATGAGGGGGGCACCGCGCCTACGCACTCCGCGCTAACACTTCACCCACGCGAAGTGGGAGCGACAGATCCAAAACCTGAAGACAGTATTACGGAATCCGTCTGGCCTGTCAAGCGTTGGGAGCCGCCCAAGTTCGGCACAGCCGCCTATGGCTTTAGTTGGGACTTGTAAACCGAGGGTTACTGGCATTGTTCAAGAAAGCTGAAAAAATCTTCTCGATTCATTTGTGCTGTTTTGAGCAATTTAGTGATAATATCTCTATCGACGTCTTTGTAAGCGGGTATAATAAGAGGTCGTGGACTGCCTTGTTTGCCGTACACTCTATGACTGCCGTTTTGTCGCACAAAGATGTATCCCGCTTTCCCCAAAACGCACTCCAGCGTTTGCCATGAAAGCGCTGTCAGGCGAGGCATTCTTGCACCGCTTTTGTAGGAGTTACCTGTTGAATGGATTGTGCAATTTGTGCAGCGCGTATAGCTTCTAAACTGCATTCTCGAAGCGCTTCTTCCAGTGTGCCATTTTCCAGGCAAAAGGAAAGCCACGTTATGAGAGCTTCTTGTAAATTTGAACGTGCTTCGTCAAGCGTGTATCCTTGTGTAGCCAGGTCGATTTCTGGACAAGAGCCGATCCAAACCCCCGGCTGATCTTCGCTAGTATGAAATTCCACCTTGAGCATGAGAGAGCCTTGTTCCATAACGTCTCGCAGTTTGTTGAAGGATTTTGTCCATGTCCGCAAAAACCGTTACTCCCCTAGATGCCGTAGACAATGCCCTTTTGCAGGTCATTGCTGATTGCTATAACGCCTTGAACAAGAATGCCGGAACTGAAGCCCTGCAACGTTTTCTGGCCCGTCCAAACGCAGAGCGCATGTATATCGTGAAAAATGACAGTGTGCAAGACGGCCTGCGCAAATTGACGCGTTTGCGCGATGAACCACGGCCAGCGCCACCTCAAGACTATCATTGATTTTCTGGCTATTGGCAAAATGTCCATAGTGCCAGGAGACAGACTAGAGCTAAAATGGCATATGGCTGACCCGACTAACTGAATGCGTTTCCCATGACAGGCTTGCAAGCGTGACGGCTTTGCCTGTATGTACAAGCGCACAACAAGGGAGGCGTCATGCTCGACTCAGTCCCATCCTGCTCTCTGGCACATATCCACGGTGTACGCCGCGTTTTCGTCATTACGCTGCTGGCCTTTCTGGCCGGCTTCGGCCCCCTCTGCACAGACATGTACCTCCCAGCCCTACCGGACATCGCGAACGACATGGCCATCCCGGCAAGCATGGCCCAGGCGAGCATTGCGGCCTGTCTTCTGGGGCTGGCGCTTGGACAGATTGTCATCGGCCCCCTTTCGGACGGCATGGGGCGCAAGGGCATCCTCCTGTGGTCACTGGCCCTGTTTACGGCAGCCTCGGCGCTCTGCGCCCACGCGCCCACGGGCGCAATCTTCCTTCTCCTACGCTTCCTGCAAGGACTCGGAGGCTCGGGCGGGGCCGTACTCTGCAGAGCCATGAGCTGTGATTCATTTACGGGGTCGCGACTCACAAGCTTCATGTCCATGTTCATGGCCATAACGGGCATTGCCCCGGTCGTCGGACCCATCGGCGGTGGCTTCATTACCGCCAGCGCCCTGGGCTGGCGCGGAATTTTCTACCTGCTTGCCGCCATAGGCGCAGCGCTGTGCGTCGGCTGCCGCCTGGCCCTCCCCGAAACATTACCGCCCGTTAAACGCGTCCACGGCGGCATGGCCGCCTCCTTTGGCAACATGGGAAAACTCTTCCGCCAGCGGGCTTTCCTCTGGTACACAGGGGTGCAGGGTTTTACCGCTGCTGGCTTTTTCTGCTACATTTCGGCTTCCCCCTTTATCTTTCTCCACATCTATGGCTTCAGCATAGGCGAGTTCAGCCTGTTCTTCGGGATCAATGCCCTGCTGCTGGTACTTTCCTCCCTAGTGGTTGGCCAATTGAGCGGACGCTTTGGCGATAAAGCGCTCCTGGCCCTCGGCAACTACTGCCGCGCCGCCGCTTGTCTGGCCATCCTGGCCGTGGCCCTGCTGCGCCCGGTCTCACCTGCGCCCATGATGGCAAGCCTCATGGCCATGCTGGCTGCCCAAGGCTTTACCAAGCCCACCAGTTTCACCCTGGCCATCATGGCGCAGTCCGCAGGCGCGGGCGCGGCATCGGGCGTTCTGGGCGTGACCTTTTTCATCTGCGGGGCAGCCGCCTCGCCCTTGGCCGGCCTGGCCGGATCGCAAAGCGCCCTCCCCCTGGGCATCTTGAGCGTCATCTCCGGCCTAGGCGCACTCGTCTGCACATTGTTGGGCAATAGCGCTCTGACCTCGACGACGGACAAACCCGGACAAGCCCGCGATCTGCTGCGGCACTGATCGCCCCTGTGTTCACAGCCCTTTGTCAAATTCCTGTTTGGTGCAATCTTTGCATATTTCCATTCAGGCAACGTTTTTCGCCAAAGGAGGCTTCCATGCACAAGCATATTTGCCCCACATCCGTAGAGTTCAGCGCCATGAGAATGGAGGTGGAACTCAATGATGGTCGCCGTGTCATCGTGTCCCTGGGAGCATTCCCCACCCTCTTTCGAGCCACTCCCGCCCAGCGAGAAAACTGGATTCTCACCCATGATGGCGAATACCTTAGCTGGCCGGAAATTGGACAGGATATCGCACTTGACAATATCTACTCCAACAGCATGGTCAGTGGCGAGAGTATGTATGCGTGAGCGTGGACGCATGTTTCAATCCACAGTCGGCTCCATCCGCCGACTGACTCCGCAACCGACGGAGAGGAGCCGTGCGGCCCTCCCTGGCAGAGGAAAACTCTGCATAACAGCCTGTAACTTCCTGCGTCGTAACAGGCTGATAAAAGGAAGGTGTTTCTAAAAAGGGTGTCATCGGCTTCGCCGTCCGTCAAGAGCATTTTTCCCCATGAAGGGGGAGGTTTCAAACGAATTTTTTAGGAAATATAGCGATTAATGACGTCAATGCCCACCTTATGGGCACGAAAATACATGCGCAAGTCCCCCTTCTCGTCCAGTTCGACGCGTGATTGTTCCAACAAACCATTTACCGAAGCCGTCATGAGGATTTCCGTAATGCCTTTTCTGGTAAATGCCCTGAAGCTCCCATACGCATCGTGAAGTGCCGTCATGACGTCTTCAACGGATGCATCCTGAACGGTTGTCAGATACTTCAGTATGGCGTAGTTAAGCGGCTTCATGCGTCCCGCCTCCGTCGATGCAGCAGTTCAAGGGGGTTAAGTGCAATGACGAAAATGCCCACCACCATGATCACTGCGCCCGCCCAGACCACCAAGGGTAGTGCAAAACCGTCCTTGCCATGGCAAAGCCCCATGACAATCCAGCAAAAAAATGGATCCCAGAAGGAAAACATGCCATTACAGGCCATGCCCAGGGCGGCTCCGCACATGGCGTTGCCCTTATACCAGAGCATATAGGTCAAGTAGGTGCAGAATCCAGCAATACAAAACCAAAACATGGATGGCCCGTCTGTCACCGCCGCCACGACCATATCCAGTGTATTGGCTTCGCCCAGATAGCCGAAAATGGGCACAAGAAGAAAGAAGGTGCCCATTCCGGCTGTAAGCTGTCGTATGGCATTGCTGATTTCCGAATCAATGATGGCGCTGACATAGCCTCCCACGCAGCCCTCCAAGCCCCAGGCGAAGGCGGCAAGAAAACCGAAGCACATACCCAAAAGTAGCTGCGGCGGCGCTTCCTCCGTCAGTCCCGTACTGCCGATGAGCATACCGGCAAAAAGACAGATGAGTACGCCAAGGCTTTTACGGACGTTCAACTTCTGACCAAAAAGAACATGTCCCAGCACAGCGCCTATGGCCGTGCATAAGGCACTGATGGGCACGATGATGGAACCGGCCATTTGCAGTCCAAGCACATAGAGGGTCATGGCGATGGGGCCTCCACACAGAGCCACTCCCAGAACGATGCTTCCAGGACGGCTTGCCAGACTGCGAAAAAAATCCCCGAGCTTTCCCCGACATGTGAGTATGGTTATGGACCATATGGCCCCAAACATGCAAAGAATGCCTGAACCCAACGTACCGACCAGGTACACTTGAGAAAATTTGGACAGGCCGGAATCTTCACCGGCCCACGTTGTCCAAATGCCCATATCCATGGCCAGTGCCATAAAGGCGGTAAACAAACCGTAAACGATACCGGACAGAACGGCCGTGCCAATGCCTTGACGCCGAAACCGTGACTGTTGTCGTTCCAGAGCTGCCAGGGCGGCAGCATCAGAAGCTGGATAGGCTCCCGCGTTGCCTTGAGCTTGTGACATGGGGCAATTCCTTAAGCCATGTCTGTACTCTTCGGCTTGCAACAGGCCATTGGATTCAGCCGGATCGTCAACCTTAATGCGGATTATCCAGCCTTCGCCGTAACAATCGGCATTGACGAGCGTGGGCGTTTCTTCCAATTCGGCATTGACGTTCACAACCGTACCTGCCACGGGCATGTAGAGGGCATTGACAGATTTCAGGGATTCCACTGTCCCAAACTGCTCCCCCCCAGCAAAATGTTCCCCGGCCTAGGGCATGTCTACGAAGGCCACTTCGCCCAACTGGTCTTGAGCAAAATCACTGATGCCCACAAGGTAGGTGTCGCCCTCACTCTTGAGCCAGGTGTGTTCCTTGTGGTAGCGCAGGTCAGTGGGCACATTGATTTGGTCAGGAGTTTTCATGGCAATTTCTCCGGTTGGGTTAGGCAGTTTTCATGGCGGCGATGGCATTGCGCACCGCTTCGTACAGTCCTTCGGCCAGGGTGGGATGAGCATGGACGGTGTCTGCCAACTGGTGAACATTGAGGCCGACGGACAGGGCAAGACCGGCTTCAGCCACCAAATCCGAGGCATGCGCGCCCACGATATGCACACCCAGAAGCTGACCACTGTCCGCATCGACAATGACCTTGAAAAAGCCGGGCAATTCTCCCATGGCCTGGGCCTTTCCCAGTTCGCGCATTTGGGTGATACCGCAGGCAACACGCCCACCCCTTTCCTTGGCTTGCGTCTCACTCAATCCAACCGAACCGATTTCGGGCACAGTGAAAATGGCTGCCGGCACATAATCATAGCACATTGGTCGGGGCACACCGCACACGGCATCCACAACGCGCAATCCCTCCACAGCAGCCACATGTGCCAGCATGACGCGACTTGGGCCGCACACATCACCGATAGCATACACACCTGGCACAGATGTACGCAGGCAGTCATCGACCAAAATCCAGCCACGCTTGTCCACATCAATACCGACCGTGGCAAGGCCCAAATCCTGCGTGGTCGATGCCCGCCCTACCGTCACCAACACCATGTCAGCCTCAATGGCTTCTTCCGCCACTCCGGCAGACGTGGCTGGAACAAAGGGCGATGGCGCCACAACGCCGTGCGCCAACCCCTGCTCCACGCGCACATCTTTGAGCGTCCGCCCCAGGAACATTTTAATTTTACGCTTGCGAAATTCACGCTGAAGCAAGGCACTCACGTCCGCATCCACCGAAGGCAGGGGCAAGAGGCGATCCAAACCCTCGACGACGGTGACCTCGCTGCCAAATGCCTGGTAAATGCAGGCCATCTCACAACCAATGACACCGCCGCCCACGATGACAAGACGCCGAGGAATGCGCGTCAATTGCAAGGCGTCATCGCTGCTACACACTACTGTATGGTCAAAGGCCAGACCGGGCAGCTCCAGGACACGGGAACCCGTGGCCAAAATGACGGCATCACTGCTTACGGACACTTCCCCCTCTGCACTGCGCACCACCACGGTATGGGCATCTTGCAACCGTCCCATGCCGCGCAACAAGGTGACCTTGTGGTGCGCGCAAGCTTTTTCCAGCCCGCCCACAAGAATCTTGATGACGCTGTCCTTGCGCCGCCGTACAGCGTCCAGATCCAGTGCGCTCGAACCGCCAGTGACGCCATATTCCGCCAGACGCCTGGACAGTTCCAGCGCATCTGCCGTTGCCCGTAGCGTCTTGGTGGGGATACAGCCACAATTGAGGCAGGTGCCTCCAAGATTACTATTTTCGACGAGCGTGACTTCCACTCCTCGTTGCGCAGCGGCAAACGCTGCCGTATAGCCGCCGGGTCCGCCGCCTATGATGGTGATGCGCATGATGATCCTCCGTAAAAAAATCTAATCGTCGGGGCATTCCAGTTGAAGATTGTACGTTACGGGAAAGGCAGCTTCCAAGGATGCAGATATGAGGCAGCCGTTGCGCATGACCTTGCTGACGCGCTCAAACACATCCTCGTAATCTGCGTCCATATGCACAGTAACATCCAGCACTATGCCCACAATACGGCCTCTCCCTTTGTCGTCAGTTCCGGCAGTAACAGTGGCTCTGGCATCAATGGACTCATATTTGGCGCCACGCGTATCCAGAGCCTTGTCCAGCGCCGCCACGTAACAATAGAGTACAGCCGCCCCCAACAGCTTTTTGGCCGAACCTGGGCGTTCCTCTTCGGGTATGGCGTTATTGTCCACATGCACACAACCAAGGGCGGCATTTTCCATGTCCAAATCAATGAGAGAACCGCGGCGTTGTAAGGAAACCGTAACTTCCTGTGACATGCTGCAAACTCCTTTGGCAAATGACCGACATAACTCGCCGTTGATTTAAGCATATTCCATACCAATGCGCCAACTCGGCCCTCAAAAAAAGCCCCTGTCAATGGCATGTTTCCTGCTTGACGTGCGACACACACGCATCTCCTCTTCTACAGAAGCAAATTTGACCAACAGCCTGCGCAACTTCCTGCCCGCCCCTTCCATAAGGCCCCCAGGATGTAGCCTTGTCCTGCCTGGAACACTTGGTCTTTTTGCACCATGCGGTTTGATTCTGGGCAGGATGTCAAAAAATATGACAAATTTGTCACCTTAAACGACACTCGTGTCGTCATAGATACAATGCCATCCCTATATCTTCAACGTGGTGGGACATTATGGACACATCGCAGACTGAAAGGGAAAACATTCGCGTACAGGCCCGTCTGGACAAATTGCTCAATCGCCTGCCCGATCTTGTATACCGATGCAAAATTGAGGGAGACTTTACCTATCGTCTTGAGTATGCCAGCGCGGGCAGCGAAAATCTCCTGGGCATTCCCGCATCGGAAATGATGGACAAACGCTGGAACACTGTTGAGCGCATGACCCATCCTGCAGATCTGGAGCGCATGCGGTCCGAGATCTACGACAAAATTGTCGCGCATGAACCCTGGCAAGTCATGTACCGCCTGAAACTGCCAGACGGTCGCATCAAGTGGATATGGGATCAGGGCGAGGCCATCTATGCCGAAGACGGCACACCTCTGTATCTGGAAGGCATCATGCTGGACGTCAGCGAGCAAAAATTCCAGGAACTGGCTTTGCAAAACGAGAATCGCCAGCTCAAATTGAGCTTAGAACAGTCAGAACGGCTTGGCGACATTGTGGGCAAAAGTGATGCCATGCACAAGATGTACAGTCTCATTCTCAAGGCTGCGGAAACAGAAACGAACGTCATCATCTATGGCGAGACTGGCTGCGGCAAAGAAATGGTGTCCAGGGCCATCCACAATTACAGCGGACGCAAGGGCAAGTATGTGCCCGTAAACTGCGGAGCCATTCCCGAGAATCTACTAGAAAGCGAATTTTTCGGATATGCCAAGGGTGCCTTCACTGGAGCTGTTGCCTCCAAAGAGGGCTTTATCGCAGCAGCGGACAACGGATCGCTTTTCCTGGATGAAATCGGCGAATTGCCGGTCAATCTCCAGGTAAAATTTTTGCGCGTATTGGAAACAAAGACTTACACGCCCTTGGGTTGCACTACGCCCCAGCGCTCCAACTTCCGGCTCATCGCCGCCACGCATCGCGATCTGGCTGAACAGGTTCGCGATGGCAGGTCTCGAGCCGATTTTTACTACCGCATCAATGTCTTGACCATAACCGTGCCACCGCTCAGGGAACGCAAGGAAGACTTGCCGCTCTTGGTCAAGGCATGGTGCGAGCGCAATGGTATCGATCTGCCAATCACAAAACAGGTGCGCCTTGCCATGTCCCACCATACTTGGCCGGGCAACGTGCGGGAACTGAACAATTTCCTGGACAGATTCGCGGTTTTTGGCGAAAGCGCCGTGGATTTCCTGAACACTCCCATAAATGTCCTGCCTGAAACAGTAAAACAAGGGCAGACCCTGGATGATGCCATGTGCCAGATGGAAAAAAGACTCATCCTCAACATGCTGGAGCAATGCCGGTGGCGTCGGGGGAAAACCGCTCAGGCATTAGGATTGAATTTGCGTACCCTGCAGCGCAAGATGAAAGCCCTTGGCATTGAAGGCGAAAAGATGCCCCCCCGACACGGACGAAAACACTACCGACTTAGCGCAGTGTCCACTGCACGCCCCTCACGCGGCGCACATGGTATCCTCAGGCGCACCTGGAGCAGAACCTTTCTTGGCCTACTCCAGAGCGCGTTTTTTGTTGCATCAGATCCGGCGCGATGCCATTCCCCCTACCTTATGCGCAATCGTGCTTATCCCAAGGCTCGCGATTATTGCGCTCAATGACGGATTCCATGCGGGCCAACGCTTCCTGCAGCTTAATGAGTTCATTGAGCTTCACATTGGGATCCTTGAGTACCTGATAGATGATGCCGACCGTGCAGTCCCCGCCGATAGGCACATCCGCCAAGGTAGCAATAGTCAAAACAATATCGTCCGCATCAACCTTGCGGGCCACTTGACCGGCCTTACCGTTGATCCCCATACCGTAAAAGGCCACGCCGTCATCGGCGGCCACCACAACCAGGGTACGACGGTTGGCAGCCTCCAGGGCGGCGCCCACGGCTTCTCCCTGACCGCAGATCACGGCAAGAGCGTTCTTTTCCAAAACGCCTGCAAGACCAGCGACGTCGGTCTGCACCCCTCCCAGAGCTACAGCCTTGTCCGCAAGGCCGACGACGTCGGCATGGGGGAGAACGGCGGCCTTCTTGCGCAGCTTATCCAGAGCTTCACCGGCGTCAGCCAGCTTCATGCCTTGAGAAATCACGAGAATTGCTTTTTTGTCTGCCATACAATATTCCTTTCTCCTTGAACCCCAGCTTGTAAGGCATGGGGCTGGTATGCCCAGCTATGGGTGTTATTTCACAAGATCGGGGTCTTCCATGATCTGATAGATGGGACCGCCCTCGGCGTCGTCTGGCACAGGATTGCCCGTCATGTAGCAGAGTGTGGGCACAATGTCGGCCAGCCAGCGCGGACGGGGATAGACAAAGCCCTTCTTGATGTTGGGCCCACGGAACATGAGCAGATTTTTCAGGCTGCCGCAGCCGGATTCCCCTGTAGGCAAGCCGTACCCATGTTCGGCCATGTAGTCGGGCTTGAGTACATAGACCACGTCGCCAGCCTGTGCGCCGCCCATACCGAAGACATGGGCATCCTCACGGCGCACGGCAATGAGTACAGGACGTTCCCCCGTGTCAGGATGACGGTAATCCAGAAGAGCATCAATGATTTGCGAGCGCACTTTTTCGTAATCTTCCGGCTCCACGATGCCGCCGGGATATTTGCCCTTGAGGTTGACGTAGACGAACATGTATCGCTGGGGGACGGCCTTGGATTTACTCACGTCCAGAACATAGTTGAAGCCTTCGCTCTCCTCGTAGATGTCCCAATAGTTTTCGGACTTCTTGGGTTCGTAGGAGCGGAGTCCCGCTTGGCTGAGGGCGTGAGCCGTGTTGAGGATGGGGCCCATAGGCGTGGCGCCATGATCCGAGCAGCAGCAGACAAGGGTTTCGTCCCCCATAATGTCCATGAGGCGACCAAGCAAACGGTCTTCCACAGTGTAGATATGGCGCTCCATTTTTTCGGCAGCTGCGCGGATCTTGTCATCCTTGCTGTCCAGATCACTTAACCAACCATGATAAAACCAGTCGATGGGATGGGAATGCATGTACAGCAAATCCCAGTCAGGATTAGCTTTTATGAGGCATTCAATGGTATTCCAAAGCCAGGCACTGTGAAATTCCACCAGCTCGCAGACAGTTTCCGTGTCGATGATGCCGTGCAGGAAGCCACAAGGCCAATGTCGTTGGCCGTGATCTGCCTTGAAAAATCAATATTGGCGGCTGCAGCAGCGGGAGCTATGAACTGCGTGCGGCCAGCCACGCCGGACACATAGAGTTTGAACTCTTCGGCATCGTCGGAGAGCTGCATGAGCTTACAACGGAACACGCCTTTTTCTGTGCGACCGTCCGAAGCAATCCTAAAATCGTGTTCCACTGGCTCGCTCCACTGGCGGGGAGCAATAGTGAAAAACGCTTTGTGAAAATCTTTTACCGGAGCCACGGTAACGCGATCATACCCGTCATCGCCGCTCTGCCAGGCAAGCACATGCCAGACCTGATCCTCTACAGGTTCCACGCCCTCCTTAAAACGCACCGTGACCGACATATCCAACGGTTCGTCCTTGTCTTCGGGCAGGTTTTCCCAGCCTTCAGCGTCTTCAAACGTTCCCTGCACACCCATGGGGTAAAATTCCGTGGCAAAATGCTCGGCAACTACATGAACATGACCTTCTGGATATCCCCCTTTGCTGACAATTCTTTCCCGCGTGACTGGACCATCTTCTATGCCCTTTTCTGGGCTGGCTATGGTCCCTTTATGGGCCTCTTCATTGCCCGCATTTCACGCGGACGCACCATACGCGAGGTCATTGTATGGGGCATGTTGGGCTGCATAGTCGGCGGCTACCTCATCCACGGCGTGTTCGGTTCCTACACGCTCTGGCTCCAATACAATGCCGTCAACCATGTGGAAGGCAAACTGGCTCTGGACGCCGTGGCCATACTGAAGCAATCCGGCGGCCCTGCCGCCATGATGGCCGTTCTGGACACTCTGCCTCTGGGAAAACTCGTCATGTGTGTGTATTGCGCCTTCTCCACCATCTTCCTGGCCACATCCGTGGACTCCGGCTGTTATGTGGTGGCGTCCGTGGCCACGCGCAGTCTGGGCGTCAATGACGATCCGGCCCGCTGGCATCGTTCCTTCTGGGCCTTTGCCCAGGCATTGCTGGCTGTGGGGCTGCTGGCCATTGGCGGTCTCAACGTGGCCAAGCAATTTGGCAATTTCTCCGGCGCGCTCATGGCCCTGCCCGTCCTGCTGCTGACCTTGAGCTGGATGCAAATCGTACGCCACGAAAAGGGCTATCTCTTGCGTCATTACATGAAGCCCATGCCTGCTGACAGCTTTGACAAGTGGACTGGCCCTGCGCAGCAGGAAGTACATCCGCAAACAGCAAGAAATTAACTGGACAACTGTGGGGCGGGGACTCTTTGGTTGAGGTTCCCGCCTGAAGTCTTTTTTCAGGCAAAATGACAAGGAGGAAACATGGAAAAATTACGTACCTTGCTCCTGGCAGCGGCGCTCATCTTCTCCGCAGCCGGCGCTGCTCAGGCCATTGATTTCAAAATCAAAGGGCAATGGAACATGGGTTTTGCCGTGGGCGAAACGTCACTGATCAAAAATTATCGCAATGCGGCTGGGGAAAAAATCAAGGGCAGTAATGAAGATACCTTTGCAGCGCGTCAACGCCTGCTGTTGCAAATGGATGCCGTGGCTTCCGAAAGCCTGAGTGGAACGGTCATGTTCCACATCGGGCCACAGCAATGGGGCCGGGGCAACTGGCAAGGCGGTGCCCTGGGCGCTGACGGAAACCAGATAGTGAAAGTACGCCAGGCATACATTGACTGGCTGCTGCCCAACACCAGTCTGCGCACACGCATGGGCATTCAGAACTTTGCCCTGCCCAATGCCGCCGGCGGTTCCGCCGTCTTCGACCTGCGCGCCGCAGCCGTCAACGCGCATTACTACTTCAATGACAATGTGGGCTTGACTGCCCTCTGGTTCCGCCCCTTCAACGACAACTACACAGGACCCGACGGCGTCAACCGTGACCCAGCCAACTACCTGGACAACATGGATCTCTTCGCTCTCATGCTGCCCCTGCACTTTGAAGGCGTGGACGTAACCCCTTGGGTCATGTACGGCATACGCGGTCGCAATACAGGGGCTTCAGGGGTCTATGGAGCCATCTGGGACGGCAGGCCAGACGTGAGCATGACCCCTTATCTGGGGGCGCAAACCGACAATGCCAGCGGTCTCAACGTGACGGCCTACGGACGCACGACCAAGGCCTACGGCAACATGTTCTGGGCCGGTCTGCCTGTCGTACTCAAGGCCTTTGACCCCTGGAACATCGAATTTGACATCAACTATGGCTATGTGGAAGGCATGGGCAGATTTCGCAACATGGTTCGCGGCGACCCGGGCGACATTCGACGCGGCTCGTCCAAGCGCGAGGGCTGGCCAAGGCTCTTGTGGAATACAAAATGGATTGGGGTGTTCCGGGCATCTTCGCCTGGTACGGCAGCGGTGATGACGGCAACATCAAAAACGGTTCCGAACGCATGCCAGGCGTCGCCCCCTATGTGTACACGACGTCCTTCATGGGCGATGGCAATCTGTACTGGTCGCCGCGCAACGATTTCCAGGATTTGAATGTTTCCCTCGCCGGCACATGGGGTATTGGCTTGCAGCTCAGGGACATGCATTTTTTGCATGACGATCTGTCGCACACCTTCCGCGCCGCCTACTGGGGCGGAACCAACGCGCCATCCATGGTCAAATACATGGACTCGGCCTCTGCCTGGAACAGCGCAAGCGGATATTTTGACGGCCCGTACCTGACCACCCACGACAGTCTGGTGGAATTCAACCTCGTCAACGTCTATCAGATGTATGAAAACTTCGACATCAACGTAGAGCTGGGCTACATCGCCAACTTCATGGACGACGACACATGGAAGAGAAGTGGGTACAACAATTTCGGCTCCTATGAAAAACAAGACATCTGGAAGGCCCACGTCGTCTTTACCTACAAATTCTAGCCCCTGAACGCCCCCTGGGAGGGGTGATCCTGCGCCGCGTGCCATCTCTGCCTTGCACGTGTCTCCATGCTTCTTTGGGCTTGTCCTCATGGACAAGCCCATGTGCCTTTCCCTGCTGAGACAGACCCATTTTCAAAGAATGAGAAATCTGATTTCAATTCAGTTGACAACCTGCACACTTTGTGGCATATTGTGTCACCTTTTGCGATAACATGCTATTCTCCCGATCTGCTTGTGAAGGCATGGCTGCCTGTCATGGGGGGGGAATCGCGCAACAATCTTATGGAGGATTTGGGCATGTCCAAGAAGAGGAAAACCTGGAAGGCATTCAAGAAAGCCTGCATGGTGACCCTGCTGGCCGCCGGCATGGTCATGGGCGTCCAGACAGGTGCCAAGGCCATTGATTTCAAAGCCCAGGGCGAGTGGCTGGTGGGCTTTGGCCTGTCCGACGGCAGATTCGTGGACAAGGTCGGCGGGCATAAGACCGACAGCGAGGACAACTTCAATGCCGGTCAGCGCATCCGCCTGCAGTTGGATGCCGTGGCCTCTGAGGCCCTGTCCGGCACGGTCTACTTTGAAATCGGCGACCAGAAATGGGGCAGCGATGTCGATGCCCAAGGCGGTGCTGCTCTGGGCGCGGACGGCAATGGTGTTGTCAAGGTGAAAAACGCCTACATCGACTGGATGGTGCCGCAGACAGACCTCAAATTGCGCATGGGCCTGCAGGGTATCGCCCTGCCCAATGCCGCCGGCGGCTCGGCCATCCTGGATGCCGACGTGGCGGCCGTGACGGCCAACTATAAATTCAACGACAATGTGGGCCTGACCGTCCTCTGGATGCGCCCGGTCAATGACAACTTTGGCGGATGGACAAGGGGCGGCGGCACTGCCAGGGATACCAATTATCTGGACAACATCGACCTCTTCACCCTGTCCGTCCCCCTGACCTTCGACGGCATTGAGGTCACGCCCTGGGCCACTTACGGCATCATGGGTAAAAACTCCCTGGACGGCTACGACGATGGTGGCGTAGTTCGCTATAACGGAAACCGTCTTTCTGGAAGAAATGCCTGGAGTACTTCGGACGGCATCCTGCATCATACACTGATCAACTACGCCCCGGGCTTCAATACGGGAACAGGCGATCTCTCTAATGGCTTCGGCAAAAGTCATGCCTACAGCTCGCTCTTCTGGTTCGGTCTGCCCATCAGCCTGACCCTCTGGGATCCGCTAAACATCGAATTGGAATTCGACTACGGCTACTCCGGGGGCTTCGGTTCCTATGATCTGTGGAAGCGCGGCGACTCGCTTGTCCGCGCCGATAGTCGCCGCGAAGGCTGGCTGATCAAGGCCCTGGTGGAATACAAGTTTGACTGGGGCGTGCCAGGCATCTTCGGCTGGTATGCCTCCGGTGACGACGGCGACATGAAGAATGGCTCCAAACGCCTGCCCTCCATTTCCGGTGCCGGCACCTTCACCTCCTTCATGGGCGCTGGGGGCACGGACTGGGCACCTTACGGTCGCGGCAACCTCATCGAATACAACATGACCTACGCCGGCACCTGGGGCGTGGGTCTGCAAGTGCGCGACATGAGCTTCCTCGAAGACCTGACGCATACCTTCCGCGTGGCCCTGTGGGGTGGCACCAACAGCCCGTCCATGGTCAAGTACTTCAACGATCGCGAGGCGGCCATGCAGGGTGCCTGGGGTTCGGACGGTCCGTACATGACCACCCACGACAATTTGCTGGAATTCAACCTGGACAACACCTATCAGATTTACGAAAATCTGGCTGTGAATCTCGACCTCGGCTACATCGTCAACATGTACGACTCAGACACATGGAATCGCCGCTGGATGGATGACGACCATGTTTCCAAAAAGGATGCCTGGAAGGCGCAGGTCACCTTCGCCTATACCTTCTAACGCACTCTAGGCTGCAGCGACTGGAGGGGTGGTAACTGCGCTCCCTGTGTGTGCCCCCTTCCTGCACACGGTACAAGCCGCCGTTTCCCCGGGAAAACGGCGGCTTTAGTATTGCAACCTTAGCTGCTCTTGCCAAAAAGTCGTTGCTCCACATCGGCGCAGAGGGCGTGGTACACGGGCAGATGCAGTTCCTGCACCAGGGCGGTTTCCGTCTCGTCCACGGCAATATGGATGTCGGCTAGATTCGCCATGGCGCAGGGCCTGCCGCCGGTCATGGCGATGCAGTGCATATCCAGAGCCCGCGCCACCTGCATGGCGGCCAGCACATTGGCCGAATTGCCCGAAGTACTGATGGCCAGCAGCACGTCCCCCGGACGTCCCAGGGCATAGACCTGCTGGGCAAAGACGTATCCCGGGTTCACGTCATTGGCAAAGGCCGTGGGCAGGGCCACGCCGCTCACCAAGGAAATGGCGGGGATGGCCTGCTGCAATGCCCTTGCCAATTGTTCAGGACAGCCCTTCTCGCACAGTCTGCTGATCACATCCGGGTCAAGCTTGCGCGGCAGCAGAAAGCCCTTCATCAATTCACCTACAATGTGTTCGGCATCAGCCGCGCTGCCGCCGTTGCCGCAAGTCAGCACCTTGTTGCCCCGGAGAACCGCCTCCACAATCATGTCTACAGCCGACTCCATGACAACACGCTGTTGCGCCAATTGTGGCAAACGTCCAATGCATCTATTGATATACATGCCCATGACTTCCACGCTCCTCAGCTTGCGCCACTGCGTACGGCAATCACCTAAGAGCAAAAAACGCCGTCAGCAGCAACACTTTTCAACAGGCATCCGCAAAAAAAGGGGGAACATTGCGACTATTCCTCTTCGTCATCCTCATCCTCTTCTCCATATTGTGGAGGACTATCCCCCTTTGTCTGCACAACGCAGGGATACTTGCGGTTTGTCTCCAGAGGCACATCCACGGCAACGACCGTAATGCGATGCCACCAGTCATCGCCGAAATCAAAAAGATAGTAGAACTCGTCGCGGGGCTGAAGTTCAAGAGATGCCAGCGTGGTTTTTCTGGCGTCGTAGTACGCCTCGCCATCAACATCCATTATTACCTCGGGAAGCCCAAACTTCACGGCGTTGGGAGCGTATGGGCGTTTCGAGCCAAAGGAAAATTCGTACATGTGAGCTTCATATCGATCAAAGGCTTGGAAAATCTCATCGTGCAACGATGCAAGCGTATCAGTGGGCAAAATTTCTATAACCCGGTAGATATTGGCCCGCTGGTATGCTTGCCATCCATTAGAAAGGAGTTTGACCTTGAGACGAATACACGACGTGGCAGTGTTTTTTTTACGGCGCATACCTGACTCCTCATTTTTTAAAGCCTATATTGAAAAAGTCCTCACTGTCAATCAAGGCGGCCAGGGCTGGTGATAGACAAAATGCCGTTTTTTCGTCATACTCTGTGTGAGGAAGCGGACATCCGGCATGTGTCACATGAGCGGACGCCGCACGTCGTCTCATCTTCCAGCGCCACGACCTCAAGGAGGACTTCATGACATCCTCAGGCAAAGGCATCTCCCTACTCGCACTGCTCGTCTGCGCCCTGTTCGCCGCCCTGCCTGCGGCTGCGGAACCGGCGTACAGGCTGGCCGTCACCAGCAATCCTCACATGGATCCCTGGTTGCGCAACGACGGTTTGACCATCACCCTGCGGATGGATGAAGCCCGCTGCAAGAAGGAATACGGCAAGGACTGGTTCCGCCGCTGTGCAGCTGCACCTGCCGGCGAGGCTGGCCGCTTGGTGCGCGGTGTGCGCATGACGCCGCGCGTGGAAGGCACATGGCGTTGGACGGACGACGACGTCATGACATTCACTCCAGCCGAAGGCACGCTGACACCGGCCACGCGCTATACCATTTCGTTGGAAGATGTCTCCCTGCCAGACCGATTTTCCCTGAACCGGCAGCTTTCCTACACCACCCTGCCCCAGGCAGTGAACGTGGGCAAGGAAACCTTCTGGATCGACCCGTCTTCCAAGGGTGCGCACGCCGTGTCTGTGCCCTTGCGCTTTCTCTGGCCCGTCACCACGCGCGACATGGATGCCCGCATTGCCATTGCCTCCGGCGACACCAAAAGCGGTCTGACCTTTGCGCCAACCCGCCTTGTCTGGAACGAACGTCGGGATGAAGCCGTCGCCACGGCCATGGTCACCAGCCTGCCCGAAAACAATGCCGCCGCCAGGATCAGCATTGCTGGCCTACCCGCCTTTATGGTGGAAGACGGCACAAGCGTCCTGGCCAATCAGGGGAAAAACGCCCCCAGGGACGTGACAGCCGCCTTCAGCATTCCCGGCAGGCTGCACATCATGGATGTGAAAAACATTGCCATCCGTCCCGATTACGACGACAAACTGAACAAAACCTGCCAGCTCGAAATCAGCACCACGCTGCGCGCGCTCCCTTCCGAGATACTGCAGCGCCTCACCCTCATTGCCTTGCCTCTCAAGCTCTCGGATGCCGCAGGTAAGCCAGCAGACTGGACACGCGTGCCTGCCATCAGCGCGGACGATATCAACAAGGGCGTCAGACTCCAGGCCGAACCCCTGCAGCCCGTCAATGAGCCCACGGACAAATTGTTGCTGCGCATTTCCGTCGAAGCCGGTCGTGGACTGCTGGCGGCAGTTGACGAAGGGCTGCCTTCCATTGCCGGGCCGAAAACGGCCAAGGTGCGCCGCTTCATCCTCAACGTACCCTCCCTGGAAAGCGAAGTGGACTTCTTGCAACCGGGGAACGTCCTGGCCCTGAGCGGACAAAAGAAACTTGACGTCTATGCTACTGGCGTCACCTCCATACGCTGGCGCGCAGCCCGTGTGCGTGATCCCTTCCTGGCCCTGGCGGCCAAGGATTCCTCTTTCGAGGAGCAGGAAGTCAGCATGGACGTCATGGGCGATGTCGTGGAAGGCCGTATGGACGTTCCCACAACGAAGCCAGGGGCAGCCTCCTTTCATGTACTGGATCTGGCCCCACTCCTGCGTGATGGCAAAGAACTCACACACGGACTCATGCGCGTGACGCTCACGGGGTACAACGGCGCGAAGGAAGTCGCCCAGAACTCCCGCCTATTGCTGGTCACGGATCTGGGCATCATCGTCAAGGACGCTGCTGACGGCAGCCGCACGGTCTTCGTGCAGCATCTGGCCAAGGGCGGCCCTGTGGAAGGCGCAGAAGTGCGCTTGCTTGCGCTCAACGGCACCACGGCACAAAGCGCCCTGACCGATGTCCAAGGACGTGCGGATTTGCCTCCGGCCAACGGCCTTGTCAGAGAAAAACGCCCCGTGGCCGTAGTGGTCACGGACAAGGCCGGGCAGGGGCAGGATCTGGCCTGGATATCTCTCGACGACAGCCAACGCCTCGCGGACTACAGTGAATTTGCTATTTCCGGACGCCATGCGGCGCAAGACGGACTCAACGCTTCCGTTTTCAGCCAGCGGGGCATCTATCTGCCTGGCGAAACCCTACACTTTGGCTGTATTGTGCGCCGATACGACTGGAAGCCCCTGCCGCAAGATATGCCCCTGGAAGCGGTACTCGTGAATCCCGTCGGCAGTGAAGTCCTGCGCCACCGTTTCACGCTAGGCCCTGACGGACTGAACAGCTTTGACTGGAAGAGTTCCGAGGATTCCCCGGTGGGTGTCTATCAGCTCGACGTCCGCCTGGCCGGAAGCAAGGACGGCGCTCCTGACAATGTCGTCCTGGGCAGCGTCCGCGTGCGTGTAGAGGAATTTCAGCCTGATACACTGGCATTGGCAGCGCAATTCACTCCTGGACGCCCTAAGGGCTGGATACGCACGGGCGCTGGCGCCACCGAAATCTGGACCCAGGCTCGGCTGGACAACCTGTATGGTGAGGCAGCGGCCAACCACCGTGTCAAGGCCGTTCTGCACACGGAAAAAGGTCGGTTGTCCTTCCCTGGCTATGAAGATTATACCTTTTACGAAGGGCCGAGTTTTGACGGCGAAAACCAAACCCTGGAGCTGCCCGACGCCTATACGGATGAAAAGGGCCAGGTGCGCTTTGCCCTGCCCCTGGGGCGCTTGCAAGCAGGTACACAGCGTGGTGCCGTCGTGATTGAGGGCTTTGAACTCGAAGGCGGTCGGGCAGTGACCCGACGACTTGAAACACTCTTCTCGCCCCTGGAAGTAGCCTTGGGATACAAGCCAGAAGGCCATGCCAACAACCTCGGCTATATACCCCAGAATGCCAAGGCGTCCCTGCGCCTCCTGGCGCTGAACAATGACCTAGCGCCCATACCTCTGACCGGGGTGGAAGCCGTATTTTCTGCACGGCGTTACGTCAACAGCCTGGTGACAGACGCCAGGGGCGCCTACCGCTACGAAGCCACCCCCGTGGACACGGAGCTTTCGCGCAGCACAGTCCAACTGGATAGGCAAGGACTTTCTCTGCCCCTTGCCACTGGCGAAGCTGGCGATTTCCTTCTGACCCTCCGACGCGACAACGGCCTGGTGCTGGCCATGATTCCCTACACAGTGGCAGGGGCAAAGCTGGCCCATCCCGACGGGCTTTCCACGGGTTCCCTGGCCAAGGGTGACCTTCGCCTCAAGCTCGACAAGACAAACTACGCTCCGGGCGAGCTTGTCAAACTGCGTCTTTCCACGCCATTTGCGGGCACAGGGCTGATCACTGTGGAACGAGAAACCGTGCTGACCCAGGCATGGTTCACGGCGCAGCCGGGTGAAAGCGTGCAGGAAATTCGCCTGCCCGCAGACTTTCAGGGGCGGGGCTACATCAATGTCTCCTATGCCCGGGCAATGGATTCCGACGAAATCTACATGGCCCCCCATGCTACGGCTGTTGCCCCCTTTACCGCCGGGCTTGAACAGCGCGACATGAAGCTGGCCTTCCATGTGCCCAACCGCATCCAGCCGGGTGGGATTCTCACGGCGCGCCTGACAGCCGATGTCCCGGGCAGAGCTTTAGTCTTTGCCGTGGATGAGGGCGTTCTGCAGCTGACCGGCTTTGTCACGCCCGATCCCCTACGCGATCTTTTGCTCGATCGAGCGCTGGACGTGTATACGCGCACGGCCTTTGACCTGCTCATGCCGGATCACGCCCGCCTACAGGGCCGCATCCCTGGCTTCGGCGGCGGCATGGCCGGCCCGGGCGGACGCTTCCTCAACCCCTTCAAGCGCCGTGGTGAACCGCCTTTCGCCTTCTGGCATCAGATTGTACCCGTGGATAAAAACGGCACAGAACTGCGTCTGACCATTCCCGAATACGCAAGCGGCAAAATCCGCCTCATGGCAGTAGCGTCAGCCACGCCGCCAAACGCCCGCGCTGGCCGGGCAGAAGCCTTTACCGAAGTGCGCGGCACACTCATCCTCAAGCCCCTACTGCCACTGGCCGTGGCCCCAGGCGATACGTTTGACGCAGCCGTGGTCGTGGCCAATACGGTGGAAGGCAGCGGCAAGGGCGCACGTGTGCGCCTGAACCTGGAACGCAACGGCGGCCTGTCCTTTGTCAAGCAGCCTGGCACAACAACGCTGACAGTGGATGAAAACGGCGAGGCAAGCCTGCGCTTCCGTATGAAAGCTGAGGACACACTAGGCGAAGCCAGCGTGCGCATTACTGCCACACTGGAAAACGCTAAGGGTTCCCGTCCGTCCGTGCGCACACAAACGGTCTCGGTACGTCCGCCCGTTCCTCGATTGCGCACGGAAAAAGTCAGTGTGCTGCGCGGGTCTGCCGTGGTCGACGTGGCACGCCATGTCTATCCCTTTGAGGCCGTGGGACAAGCCAGCATTGCTGGCATGCCCGTGCTGGCGCTGCGTTCCCTGCTGGCACGCCTCAATGCCTATCCCTATGGCTGCACGGAACAGCGTATCAGCCGCGCCCTGCCCTATGCGAAGCTGCTCGGCATGCCCGAAACCAGCAAGGAAGCGCTCCGCAGCCCGGACACGTCTCCAGAAGTCCTGCGCAAGCGCGGCAACGAAGCCATCAATGCTGCTCTTACAGCTATTGCCGACAATTCCGGCTATGACGGCGTCAGCTTATGGCCTGGCGGCGAAGCCAACGATTTCGTCACAGCCTACGCCGGGGACTTCCTGATGACTCTGCACGAAAGCAGGACAGCCACGCCCGGCGGTCTTGCCGTCTCCGTGCTGAATACACTGGAACGCATTGTCGGACGCCAGCCAACAAACATCAACGACGCACGCATCAAGTTGTACGGCGCCTGGGTTCTGCAACGTGATGGGCGCATTATGACGCAGGAGCTGGAACGCCTGGAACAATGGTTCAGAAATAATACCCGCGGATGGGAAACAGACGTGGCCGCCGCCTTCCTGGCCGACAGTCGGCATATGCTGCGCCTACGCCGACAGGCAAGCAAAACCATGCCCAAGAACGTCAATGCCAACGACGATGTTTTCCTCTCTACCGCCGCAGCCAGAGCGCTCTACGCGCTGATGGTGCTGGAGCATTTCCCCGAAAAACAGCAGGACATCCCCCTTCCGGCATTGTTGGACAGTGCCTTCAGCACCCAGGCCACCACGGTGGACATGGCTCTTGCGGCCCGCACACTGCTAGTTTTGCAGGAAAATGCCGCCGCCGGTCTGGAAAATGCCACCTTGATCTGCTCACGCTATGACCAGGGCTTTACGGCCGGCGCTGGCAAGGGCAGCGTGCAGGGTGCCGCGCTTGTACTCAACGCACCTGGCTGCTTACAGTACAAAGCGGAAACAGCCCAGGAACTACACATGCTTGTCACCACAGAAGGCTTTGACCGTACGGCTCCGACCGCAGACGGCGGCAACAATCTTGAGCTACACCGCCGTTACTGCAATGCCAAGGGTGAAACCGTCACCAGCGCCAAACTGGGAGACGTCCTGACGGTAGAATTGACTGTGCAGCCTGTAAAGGGCATCAACAACGTGGTTCTTGTGGATTTGCTGCCTGGCGGTTTTGAGCCACTTCTGGAAAAGGAAGGAGAAAACCAAGAAGGGCTTGTGCGCTTTGAACGACGCGAGGATCGTGCCATCTTCTTCACTGATCTGAACGGCGAACGCCAAGTATTCACACACAAGGTTCGTGCCACCACCAGGGGACGCTTTGTCCTGCCCTCGGCCAGCGGTTCGGCCATGTACGACCCAGCCACCAATGCCCACACGGGCGGCGGATTCATCAGCGTTGAATGACATGCGCATCACCAAGCCGGACGGTTCCCGCGCAAGACAACGGGATCCGTCCGGCCTGCCAACCGGAACACGCCCAGTCCGTCCAGAAAGGCCAGGGCACAAGCATGGCTTTCTTTGCATATTGGCCTGCCTGCTCTTCCTGCCGACTTCTGCCCTGACAACCTGGCTCATCTTTGCCCCCTGTCCGCATCCTCTGAACGGTCGGGATTTTTCCCGTGTCTTGCTGGACAGACGCGGGGACATATTGCGAGTCAGCCTATCCTCGGATCACAAATACCGTATCCGCACGCATCTCGCGGATATCCCCCCCGAAGCCATTGATGCCGTACTGCGCTATGAAGACAGATTTTTCTGGCATCATCCCGGCATTAACCCGCTTTCCTTGCTGCGTTCTGCCTGGGGCATGGCCACAGGAGGGCGACGCATGGGCGGCTCCACCATCACCATGCAGGTGGTGCGCCTGGCCCACGGCCTGGAAACAGGCAAGCTCAAGGACAAATTGTGGCAACTCCTGCTGGCTTTGCAACTGGAATGCCATTATAGCAAGACAGACATTCTGGAAGCATATTTCAACCTCGCCCCCTATGGCGGCAACGTGGAAGGGCTGGCGGCAGCCGCCGTCTGCTATTTTCACAAATCTCCGGCGCAATTGACACCTGCGGAAAGCGCTGCGCTCATGCTGGTGCCGCAAAATCCCACGCGCCGCAGACCGTCTGTGCAGAATACGAGTTTTCTTCAGGCAGTACGACGCCTTCATGCCGCCTGGCATGACCAGGAGGAAAGCGCCCCATTGCGCATTTACGCGCCCCAGGACATGCCCTTTGCCGCGCCCCATGTCTGCGCAGAAATCCTGGCCCAGTCGACCACAGACGACCGTATATCCACCACCATAGACCCTGCTGCCCAGCATCGACTGGAGCGACATGTTGCGCGTTTTGCCGCACGTCATGGCGCTTACGGGCTGAACAACGGCGCCGCCCTGCTCTTGCACTGGCCGAGCATGGAAATTCGTGCGCTTGTGGGTTCGGCTGATTTCTTCAACCAGACCATCGAAGGACAAATCGACGGCACACGAACACGGCGTTCGCCGGGATCCACGCTCAAGCCCATGATTTACGCTCTTGCGCTGGAGCAAGGACTCATTCATCCACACAGCCTGCTGGCCGACACGCCACGCGCCTTTGCGGGCTATGAACCTGAAAATTTCGATGGAGCTTTCCGCGGCCCCCTGTCAGCAGCCGAGGCATTGCGGGCCAGCCGCAATGTGCCAGCCATTGCGCTGGCGGCCCGGTTGCGGCATCCCAATCTGTATGCGTTCTTGCGTCGGGCGCATGTACACTTCGCCGCGCCAGAAGAACATTACGGTCTGTCCCTGGTACTGGGCGGCGCCGAGGTCAGCATGCGCGAGCTGGTCGGCCTGTATGCCATGCTTGCCAACAAAGGCGTCTGGCGTCCTCTGCGCTTGCGTAAGGACGAAGCGCCGACAGATCCCATGCCCTTGCTCAGCCCTGAAACGGCCTTCATTACCCTTACCATGCTGCAAGCGCCTGACCCAGACCGTCTGCTGCGCACGCAAAATGGTGTTTTCGTACCGGTACGACTCAAAACGGGCACCTCCAACGGCTATCGGGACGCCTGGGCGCTCGGTCAGTTCGGTTCATACATCCTGGCCGTATGGGTGGGGCATTTCAACAATGCGGCCAACCCCCTGTTGGTTGGCGGACTCACGGCAGCCCCACTCCTTCTGGATATGGCCCGAGACCAGGCAGCCCATGAAGCCATGCATGACCCCTTTGCCGCGCCCGCGCCTGGGCTCAACGTGGAACGCGTTTCCGTGTGTTCGGCCACAGGGGATCTTGATACCGATCTCTGCCCTGAAACCATAGAAACATGGTTCATTCCTGGGGTATCACCTCTAGCTCCTTCGGGCATCTTCCGTCCCATACTGGTCGACAAAAACACGGGACTGCGCGCGTGTACCCCAGAAGAAGGCCGCACCGAAACACGTATTTGGGAATTCTGGCCCAGTGATCTGGCTGCCATGTTTGCCAGAGCAGGCATACCCAAACCGCCGCCACCGCCCTTTGAACAGCAATGCCTGCGGCAGCTTAAGGCAACGGGGAAACCACCTATCATTGTTCAGCCACGGGAAGGACTCGTCTACCGTAAGCCAACATCTGGAAGCGGCAGCACACAGATCGTCCTTTTGGCCCATGCCGAAGCCGATGTGCAAAAACTGCATTGGTTTGTCAACGGACGTTATCTTGGCAGTTGCGCACCAGGCGAAGCACTGCTGTGGCATGCGCCTTTGGGCGATGCTGTGGTGCGCGTCGTGGACGACGCCGGACGCACCGCACTACGAACATTGCGCATCCGCAACGCCACATAAGAGACCCGAGTGCAGCACACAGAAACACAACGAGCGCCCCGGGGAACCAGAGCGCTCGCACAAGAACAGGTTGGTATCGTAACGCACAATCCCTGCTAATGGCAACCAGCGCAACCGCCGCCGCAGGTACTGCACCCGCCGCCGAGATCGGGCAGTGGACGCTCAGTGGCGACCTTGAAGCCCATATAGGTGCAATCGACGTTGAAATCGCCCACTTCTTCATGAAACGTCCTGGCAGTGCAGAACGTTATGCCAGAGACTTCTTCGGTATCATCCTGCTCATTGGCCTTGTCTAGCGCCATACCTACTGCTGCTCCACTGCAGCCGCCAGGCATAAGGTACAAACGAACGGATTTTTCCATTTCAGGATTGGCTGCAAAATAGGCAGCCAGCTCCTTCTCTGCATCAGGCGTGAGTGTAACCATGCTATCTCCTTGTCTTGATATGCTGCCCTCAGCCAAGGCAGTCCAGGCATACTGTCACAGTTCGCCCACGATTTCCAGTGCAGCAGACGGGATTTTTTCGTGAGGGAACCTTTGTCAGCCAAATTTTTCCGTCCAAAAGACTTCCCTTTTTCTCAAATTTCAGCTATGAAAAAGCTGTCTTGTGGTGGGGAGGGGAAACCTCACGAACAAGGCGGTAGTCATGGCTTACATATCTCCATTCCATTCAGGTTCTCCCGAAGAACCCGGTTGGCTTTTGCTGCGTATGTATGATGAAGCGATCTCTGCCATGGAGAACGCCGGAAGTTGTATTTATGCTTCTGATTACGCAGGTAAGGCGCGCTACATTTCACGTGCCATAACCATCCTTCAAGAGCTAACCTGTTCGCTCAATGATCGCAGGGATAGTCTTGCCCGCAATCTCGACAGCATTTATCTCATGTGTACGGCAAAACTCGTGAAGGCAAGCGCAAATATGGATATTGTCCCGCTCACCAGCGCACGAGACACCGTGAGCAAGCTACGCCAGGCCGTCGCTAAGGCAATTCCTTCACACCCCAAGGATGGAAGGCGGGCAAGGGTATTGTCCTTTGCCAGCGCTTCCTCCTTGTGACTGTTCCTGAATGGTGATCAGCCGCTGTAGTTGGCCAGTGCGCCCTTGGCAATTTCTGGAAGTTCCGGCGTGGACACAGTAAAATGGGCCATATCCGGGCCGAAGGCGTAATTAGCATCATGCGCGCCAACGGTTATGGGTATGAGCCTTTCAGCACTATTCAAGGTCACGCCGCGATCGAGCTTGTTGTTCAGGTTGAGCATTACCATGTCCGTGCCAGTGACCGTGGGGCTGATCAGTCCTGCATTACTAGATGTCGACATATGCTCCCTCCTCTGCACATGCTAAAATGATTCCTGAATCCGGCGCAAACTTCTGTTGAAAGTATACATAACCTGAAAAAAGTACGCAAGCACAGGTTTTCAAACGCGCAAGTTAGTCATATCAGCCAGGAAAGACATTTAGAGCATTTTGACGTTAACTCTGCACATAGCCGCAGGACGTACAGCAGCCTCTAGAATTTTTATTGCAAAAATAAAAATCAAAACGCTCTAAGCAAAAATTCTGGCTCAATCTTATCTGAAGCCCTCAGCGCTATGGTTGCCAGTAATCATATTCTGTTGCAATTCCGGCATAGGAACATCCTTGGGCCTGCTCAAAAGCTACAGCGTGGGACAACATCAAATATCCGAATACAGCTTATTCAAAAAAAAGCCCCCCGTGCGCGGCTATTTTGCTGCTGCAAGGGG
>JAFTCE010000052.1 GCA_017454855.1 Desulfovibrio sp. | reverse complement strand
GGCGGGAGGCACTGATGGAGCCGCAAGTGCTAGCTTGGTTGTCATTTTTGGGCTTTGTTGTCTGCGTTGGTACAGTGGGTTTATATCTAGCTGTACGGTGGCGTAAACAAATCTAATAACCATCTGCCTTTTCTCAGCCCCCACGGTTCGCCTTGGGGGCTTTTTACGGTTTATTGCCTGCGGTCAAACGCAGGCTTTTTTTATTTCAAGGTGGCACTATGGATGCAAAGTATAGAACAATCCGACTGGAAATGGCGATGACAATCATAGGCGCAATAGCGCTTATGCCGCTGGCATACTTTGCCATAGTTGTGTGGGCAGTAGTACTGGAGGCGTTATGAACACAACGACACGCGACGCGGCATCACTGGAAGAAATCCGCCGCTTGTGGCCGGAAAGAACGCGGCTGACAGAGCAGCTGGGGGCACTGGACAGGCGCATAGCGGAGTTGGCAGGTGCAAATCACCAAGATCAGCGCAAGCCAGTGCGCAAGACTTTAACACGCGCCGAGTTTGTGCGTGGTTGCGGGATAGGGTAGGGCATGAGCGTCCACCACGCAAGCGCACGCGATCTCTGGTTCGCCAAATGGCGCGATGACGGAAGAGAACGCAGAAAATATTTTAAAACCGAAGCTGAAGCCCGCGCATACGAAGCTGAGCGTCTCCATGCTGATGCCGCCGAGGAGCAGCGCCTGACTGTGGGGGAGTTGGCCATGCTGTTTTTCCGCAGTCGGCCAGATTACAACGCACATACCAAAAAAAACATTGTCTATGCCTTAGCCGGGCATGACGACGCCGCTGGCCGTCATATGGTCGGGCCAGCAGAATTTCTGCGGGACAAATACGCCGACGCCTTGACGCGGCGTGACCTGGAGGCCATGCGCGAGGCCATGCGGGCGCGTGGGGCTGGCAATAACACCATCAACAAATACCAGGCGTACATCCGCGCAATCCTGGCATGGGGCGTGGAACAAGAGCTGATACCGATCAATCCCTGGCGTGACTACAAACGGCTGAAAACGACGCGTCCAATATATCAGCCAACGATGGACGATTTCCGTCGCGTATATCAGCAATTGCCGCCCTATTTACAATGGGCGATGGAGACCGCTTTTTTCCTGGCACTGCGCCCTGGCATCGTTGAGCTTTTCAGCTTGCAATGGAGCGCGTTTAACTGGCGGCGTGGCGTGGTGGTGATACGCCAGGGCAAAACTGGACGGCTCAAAACAGTTGTCCCGCATCCTGCGTACATGGAGCGCGCACATGCCAGGTTTGAGGATGACAGCCGCAGGGCTATCGTGTTGGTGTGTCATCGAGACGGCCAGCGCGTGTTGTCCTATAAAGAGGCGTGGCGCACCGCCTGCCGACGCGCATGCGTACAAATGCGCCCATATGATATCCGCCACCTGGCAGCTACGGCCATGCTCTCGGCTGGCGCTGATTTGGCAGCCGTCGCAGCGCAAATGGGGCATAGCAGCGTTGCCACTACAGGAGCAACATATGCCCATATCACCGCAGGAGCACAGGCCCGCGCGGCAGCTATGATGCCAGAACTCACCGATGGTGATACGGCTGGTGATACTGGTGATACGGTAGTGATAAAAAAAACGCAGGGTTTATAACAAAAAAGCGGTTACGTTTACACGTAACCGCTTATAATTTCTGGTACCGGGAGCGAGACTTGAACTCGCAAGGTGTTGCCACCGGCGGATTTTGAGTCCGCTGCGTCTACCAATTCCACCATCCCGGCAGAAAAATCAATGACGAAAGTTATCCTAGCTCATCATGTGTTGCACGTCAAGTTATTATAGCTGGAATCGTAAAAAGTGGAACTTCAGGTCAATTTCCGTCATTTTCGGGACGACAAATTTTGATCTGTGCTTTCAGCACGTCTAGACAGTGGCGAAGTTCTGGACGCTGGCTATATTCCTCAATGAGTTCGGCTTCTGAACGGTAGGGCGGTGGGGCGACAATCTCAAGAGGCGTATGCACTCCAAATGCCTCCAGCGCCGCCAGCAGCTCTTCCCTTTGCCTCTGGAGCTGCTGAAACTGCGTCGTTGCCTTGGGGTGCAGGTAGAGACCGTTTTCCGTCCACTTTACTTGGATGTTGCGCAACAATGGCAGTGAAGGCACACTGTGTCCCGCTTGCTGCCGGGAAGAGCAAAATTCGCAAAAAGCCTGCCAGTCGCCAGGTTTTAGGGGGGGCACGGGGCTGGTAGAGGACATGGACTGCGATGTTTGCGGCTGAACTTCCTGGGGCGCTGGAGCCTGAGCCTCTCGATCTAGGGCTGTCTTTGGTGTTTGGAGGTCAGGTGCTGGGACAGAGTCATTGGGAGCTTTCTCGTCATACGTGGGCGCGTCGGTTGTGCCTGGTCTGGTCGTGGGTACGAAGCTAGATGCGTTTACGTCTCCCGGCGTCAGACGTGGTGCATAGTGCGAACGAAGGTCTGTTGATTTGGTCGTGTTTGCTGTTGCCTCAGCCTGCGATGTTTCCGTAGGCGGCTGGACGGGGGTAGATTGGAGCGTATCGAGCGGCATGGAAGCCTGGCCCACAGGCAGCAGCCGGGGCAAGAGTGCGAGGTTGAGCAGTAAAAGTTCCAGCGCTGCCGAGGGTTCGGGATTTTTACCTATGGTCTGCTGGGCGTCGAGCGCCATTTGCCAGGCCGCATGCAAATGCGCTGTGGAGAAATTTGGGGCAATTTTTTGCCAGATGGTGGATTCGTTGTCGGGCAGGTGCAGGCTTGGGAGAATATCCTGACCGCATTGGCGCAGGAGAAAGAGTGTGCGCAGATTGCCCGCAAGTTCACGGACAAAAAACCCGATGTCCACACCTTCTTGGAGGATGCGGCGGCATAGTGAGGCCACGGCGGCGCAGTTTTGGCCCTGCAAGGCACCAAACAGTTCTGCAAAGAGATCTTGACCGGCCAGACCGAGTACCTGGCGCGTAATTTCTTCGGTCAAAATGTCGCCACCGAGGGCCAAAGTCTGATCCAGGAGGGACATGCCATCGCGTACACTGCCGGCGGCCCGTCGGGCGATAAGGCGGACTGCGCCTGGCTCGAAGTTCATGTTTTCCTTGTGCAGGACTCCGGAAAGATGTTCCACGAGGCGATCTTCACTCAAATGGCGAAAAACAAAGTGCTGGCAGCGGCTGACAATGGTGATGGGGAATTTGTTCGCCTCTGTGGTGGCGAAGATGAAGACAACGCGTTCCGGCGGTTCTTCCAGGGTTTTCAACAGGGCATTGAATGCCGCACGCGAGAGCATGTGGGCTTCGTCAATGATGAAGACCTTGTAGCGTCCTTCCATGGGCGCGTAACCGATGTTTTCACGCAGGGCTCGGGCATCGTCCACGCCATTATTTGACGCACCGTCAATTTCTGCTACGTCCACATGCGCCCCTTGGGTGATTTTGCGGCACTGTTCGCATTGATTGCATGGTTCGGGGCAGGGGGCATCTTTGCAGTTGAGTGTCTTGGCGAATATGCGGGCAATGGTAGTCTTGCCCACGCCACGTGTGCCGCTCAAGAGGTAGGCTGCTGCAGGTCTGTCTTCGGCGGCAGCGCGGGACAGGACGGCTTTGACCATATCCTGTCCCGCTACCTGTGCAAAGTTTTGTGGCCGATATCTCGTGGCCAGGGAGAGATGCTTCATGGGGGTGGACGCCTTTCGCTACACTGCCACGGAGACCGTGGTGTGCCTGTTGAAAGGAAAAGGGCTACAGGCTGAAGTGATGCAGCCAGCCTGCATATTTGGCATTGTCACCCTTGACGATGGCAAAGAATTCCTTTTGGAGATGCTTTGTCACTGGCCCGGCATGGCCCAAACCTATTTGACGGTGATCCAGCTCGCGGATGGGAGTGATTTCAGCCGCAGTCCCCGTAAAGAATGCTTCGTCGGCAATGTAGAGTTCGTCTCGGGTGAATTGCTGCTCTTCTACGCAATAGCCGAGATCTGTAGCCAGTTTCATGATGGAATCGCGCGTAATACCGCCAAGGATGGAGGTCCAGGGCGTAGTTTTGATGAGACCGTCGCGAACGATAAAGATGTTCTCGCCTGTGGCTTCTGAAACGAAACCATTGGTATCCAGCATGACAGCTTCATCATAGCCGTCTTCCTTGGCTTCCACTTTGGCAAGAATGGAGTTGATATAGTTGCCTGCAGCTTTGGCCTTAGACATGCTGGTGTTTACATGACTGCGTGCAAAGCTGCTTGTCTTGACGCGGATGCCTTTTTCCAAGGCTTCGGGACCCAGATAGGCTCCCCAGGGCCAGACGGCAATGATGGTCTGGACGGGATTGTTGCCGGGAAAGACGCCCATTTCGCCATGTCCCACAAAGGAGAGCGGGCGTATATAGCCTTCGGCGAGTTGGTTAGCCTTGAGTGTTTCTACGCAGGCCGCAGCCAGCTGTTCCGCAGTATAGGGAATTGTCATGCGCAGAATTTTGGCTGAGTTCAGCAGGCGCTTGCAGTGATCTTCCAGCCGGAAGACAGCTGACGTGCCGTCAGAGCAGGCATAGGCGCGTATGCCTTCAAAGACAGCGCTGCCATAATGCAGTGCGTGGGTGAGTACATGTACTTGGGCTTGCTCTGAAGGAAGCATTTTCCCATCAAACCAGATGAATTTTGTTTTCAGCATGATGACCTCCGCAATGTCCTGAACTCCATGCGCGGGCGTGGGAACCCCCATGTTGCCGCAGACCATAAAGTTACTGAAAATGAGGGCACATGGCAAGCGTTTCCCTCAAGTTGTCACGTGTTGCCAGTGAAGAGTAGCGCCAGGGCAAGGCCGATAAAGACGCAGCCTGCCAGCCTTTGGATCACTATTTGTCCTGTGGCTGATCTGTTGAACCACACGGCCAGGCGTCCGCCCAGGGCTGCCACCGAGCAGAAGACGACAATGGTTGCCAGGATGAAGAGTCCCCCCAGACTGAAGACCTGCAGGGCCACACTGCCGCGCGCCGGAGTACAGAATTGCGGCAAAAAAGCCAGGAAGAAAATGGACACCTTGGGATTGGTCACGTTCATGACGATGCCGCGCCGGTAGAGGGCCGCATAACCGGGAAAATCAGCGCCCCGGCCTGCCGCACCAGCGGCTGTTTCGGCATCGTCGGCCCGGGTAGCTCCGGCGCGGAAGGAAAGCCGTGCCAGCCAGAGCAGATAGGCTGCCCCGATGACTTTGAGCAGGGTAAAGGCCAGGGGCGAGGTTTGAAAAATGACGGCTATGCCGAGAGCCACTGCCGTGGTGTGTACGCACAGGCCCGTGACCAGGCCCAGCGTGGTGGCTACGCCGGCGCCCATGCCGTACAGGGCAGATTGGGTGAGAACAAAGATGTTGTCCGGTCCCGGGGCTATGCCGATCAGCAGCGCGGCTGCGAAAAAGGTCAGCATCACGTCAAGGGAAAGCATGCAGAACCTCCTGAGAGCAGAAAGCGGATTTTTTGGGCCTTGGGTCGAGCCTTTATTTGCAGCTCCAGGCGCAGAGCCGCCCCTTGGTCGGGACACAGGCGAAAAGCCATCAGACGCACCGGGCGTCGTGTGCGCGTGTAGCGGGCGCCGCCCGGAATCAGGCCGTTGTGCTGCGCAAGACGGCGTTGGGGATCGGTTGTGCTGCCACAGTACAGACTGCCATCGGCACATTCCAGCAAGTAGACAAACCAGACGCCCATACTTCAGGATACCGTTGGCTCCCCTGTCAGGCCAGCTCGCGGAGCATATCCATTTCTTCGGCTCTGCGTTTGAGGGATTCTCGATGATCGTGCAGCTTTTTGCCGCGCCCCAGGGCGATTTCCACCTTAATTTTGCCATGGTGAAAATACAGGCGCACAGGCACAACCGTGAGTCCCTTCTGTTGCACGGCGGCGGCCAGCCGAGCAATTTCTTTGGCATGGAGCAACAACTTGCGATCGCGATCTGGTTCCTGCGGGGCATAGCCGGCATTGGCGTAGGGCGCGATATGCAGCGAAACCAGCCAGGCCTCGCCCTGGCGAAAATCCACATAACTGTCGATAAAGTTCACCTTACCGGCGCGGATGCTTTTGACTTCCGGGCCGGTAAGGACAATGCCCGCTTCGGTGGCTTCCGAGAGTTCATAGAGATGGCGAGCCTTCTTGTTGGCGGCCACGGTGGTGGAAGAGGGTTTTGCGCTCATGACGGCATAGGGGTAAAAAGGTTGAGGGAAAGGTTCCAGTCCTGTTAAATCGGCTTGCGCCTGCATCCAGGCCCGGATATCACGCTTCTGCCACCGGTGTGAGGCATGACCTCGATCTGTGTGCTGATACGCTCCTGCAAGGCGGACACGTGCGAGATGACGCCGATCAGCTTGCCGTCCTGCTGCAGGGCCGCGAGGGTTTCCAAAGCTGTGTCCAGGGCTTCCTCGTCCAGAGTGCCGAAGCCTTCATCCAGAAACAGCGAATCCACCCGGACATTCTTGCTGGTCATCTGGGACAAGCCCAATGCCAGGGATAGGCTGACGATAAAACTCTCTCCACCGGAAAGGTTCTTCGTGGATCGTCGCACCCCAGCCTGATAGTTGTCGACCACAATGAGTTCCAGAGGCTGTACCTCGTCCCGATCCAGCAAATAGCGGTCGGTCATTTTCTGCAATTGCCGGTTGGCGTACTGAACCATCATTTCGAAGGTCAGCCCCTGGGCAAAATTGCGGTACTTTTTCCCATCCGCAGATCCGATATAATCATGCAGTTTTGTCCACCGCTTGCACTCTTTTTCCCGGGCCTGCATAGTCGTCTGCTTTTCCCGCATGCGCTCCTTATCGTCCGTATTTTTCTTCAACTTGAGATCAAGATCGGCAATGCTTCTCTGGATATCTTTGAGTGCAACCTCCTGCGCTTGCAACTGGGACTCGAGTTCTTCCAGCGATTTGTCGGTGATCTTACGGGCCTCTTCCGGAGCTAGAAGATGTTCACAATGCGTCTTTTGGGCCTTTAGAGCCATTTGACGATCGTCCAGATACTTGGCCTTGGCTGTCAGCTTTGCCAGATCTGCAGAGGGCAGTCTGGCCGCCAAGAACTGTTCTTCATTGGAAAAGTCCTGGAGCTGGGCGGTGAATGCTGTTTCCAGCCTGCTCAGTTCCGGTTCTCGTTGGGCAATGCTTTTCTGCAGAGATTCAACGTGAACCTGGGCGGCATTCCATTCTTTCTGGAGCGCATAATGCCGGTCTCTGACCTGTTTTTCGGCAGCTTCTGCCTCGGAAATCGACTTGTGTACACGGCGTTCTTCCGCATCGGGATTTTTGTCGCCGTACAGGGCCTTACGTTCCTCACGCACGGCAATGAATGCCTTGTGCAAGGTTTCCAGCAGGGCCAGCTTTTCGTCCAGTTGGCTGCGGCGCGTCTTGATACGCGCCTCCAGCTGCTGCACATCGTTGTCGATGTCGGCAATCTGCTTTTGGATGTCCGCCTTTTTCTTGACCTGATCCTGCCATTGCTTCTGCCGTCCCTCGAGGGTTTTGATGAGGGATGCCATGTCCGTTTCAGAGATGTCCGCACAGCCATAGGGCTGGAGATTCACTGCAACAGCCTGCCTGCGCTGCTCAAAATCGGCACGGAGTTTCTCCAGGCGCTCCCTGGCCGCATCCCGGGCCTTCTCGGCGTTTTCCTGGAGCTGCACGGCTGCCGATTCCTGCGTTTCGGCTTTCAGGAGGGCATTGTGAGCCAGGTTTTCAGCTACTTCGAGTTTCTTGTTGGCATTTTCCTGAGTCTCGGCTTTTTGGATCACGCTGTCCAGTGCCGCGATCCGCCGGTCGAGTTCATCGAGGACAGGCACGTTTCCTTTCGCAAAGGGATGTTCCAGAGCGCCGCACAGCGGACAGGGCTTGCCGTCTTCCAGTTTGGCCCGGTCATCTTCCAGATTCGCAATTCTCACCATGAAGTCCCTTTCTCGGAACAGGGTCTTCATCTCGGTGCGATATTCCCGCAACAGGCGATCCCCCAGGATCTGGCTCAAGGTATCCCGGCCTTGCTGCAGCTGTATTGCGGCCTGCTCCAAGCGCTGCTTCGCAAGATTCGATTGTTTTTGGCACATGTCCCGTGCCTGCGTCTTCGCTTCCAGATCCTGGGCGGCTTTTTTGTGCGCGTCCTCCTGTTCAGCAATGCCCTTGCGCTTGGAAATCAGGTCGTTCAGCTGTTCCTTGACCCCGGACAGTTCGCTGACAAGACGTTCATCCGAGGCATGCGCCTGGAAATATGCCTCCGAAAGCGCCAGCATCTCCAGAGACTTGGCGCGTTTATGCTGCTTTTCGAGCCGACTTTTTTGGTCGGCCTCAATGTCTGCCGCAATGTTCTTGCGATTCTCTTCCTCTTCTACGGCCCTTTTTTCCCGCGCGGCAAGTTGCTGATCCAGGGAGCGAATTTGCTGCCATAGGGGCGAGGCATCGTTACGTTCTTTTTTGGCCTGAGCCGTTTTTTCCTCAGCCTCTTGCAGGGCTTCGGCCTGTTTCCTGGCCGAGGATTCCAGCTCGGGAAGGGCCTTTTCAGCCGTGTTCAAGGCTGTTCTGTCGTCTGCCAGCTGTTTGCGGGTGGCAGTGAGCGTGGCGTATGGACCATCCAGCTTGGCGGCCTTGGAAGCCCTGTCCAGTTTTTCACGATGCGCTTGAAATGCCTCAATCTCAATGTTGAGCTTGTTTTCCTCCAGAGACAGGTCGGCGATTTCCTTCTTGCGTCTTTCGATGTCGGTGCGCCATGCAATGGCCTTCCGGGTTTCAGCTTCCTTGGCGGCAAGCTCTGTCTGATTCTTCTGCTTGGCTTGGAGTGCCTGCGTAAAATCGTGTTCCTGTTCTGGCGTAAGAATCTCGATACCTTTCGTTTCTGCCTGAAGCTGCTTCAGTTCTTCCATCTCTTTACGCAGGCGTTCGTGGACACGAATGGATATCCTGCTGTAGATTTCCGTCCCCGTTATCTGTTCCAGGATAGGCGCACGATCATCCGGCGCTGCCTGGAGGAAGGCGGCAAAGCCGCCCTGGGCCAGCAGCATGGAGCGGGTAAAACGGTCAAAGTCCATGCCGGTCACCTGCTCAATCTTGGCGTCAACATCTCTGAGCCTGGTTTCAATAATTTTGCCGGAATCGGCATCCTGAATTTCGTGCCTTGGTGCCTGGAGTTCGCCATCTGGCTTTTGGTGTGCCCGGCGTTGGCTCCAGGTACAGCGGTAACGCCCGGTCTGGGTTGCAAAGGTAACTTCGGCAGAACACGAGCCTGTCTGGCGGGACATGATTTCGTTTTCGCTTTTGGTGACCTTGTTCAGGCGCGGCGTCTTTCCGTAAAGGGCGAGGCAAAGAGCATCGAGGATGGTGGTCTTCCCCGCGCCGGTGGGGCCGGTGATGGCGAAGATGCCGTCAGACATGTACGCCGGGTGTGTCAGGTCGATTTCCCATTTTCCAACCAGGGAGTTCAGATTCTCGAAGCAGACTTTCAGTATTCTCATGGACAAGCCCTCTATTCCGCCTGTGCATCGTCTTCATAGAGCGACGTGAGCGTTTCCTGATAGGCCCGACGCAGCTCCGGTCGATCTTCTTCAGGCGTCTCATGAACGTCGAGGCAGCGTTCAAACACGGCGTCAACGCCCAAATCGTCGAGCGTTTCTCCTTCATGTCTTTGTTCCAGCACGCCTTGGATGATGCGATTGTTCTTGATGCGGAGGATCTCCATGTCAGTGCCGGAAAGTTCTGCCTCCAGCCGTTCGCGCAGGTCGCCGATGACTTCCGTGCCGTTGTACGTGACATCGAGCCAGCTTTGGGCGTGCGCCACCTTTTTCAAGGCACGGATGCGTTTTGTGATGGCATCCCAGTCGCCACTGATGCGCTCAAGTTGCTGAAACACAGGCACCTCGATCAGCTGCACCGATGCCTGCCTGTTGTGGAATTCAACCTGGCAAACGCTCTTCCTCTGTGTGGCCTCTCCAAAGCCAATGGGCAATGGCGAGCCGCTGTAGCGCAGGATGGGTGAGCCGTGTACCATTTGCGGGACGTGGAGATGTCCAAGGGCCAGATAATCGAAACAGGCTGGGAAAATATCCGCCTGCACATGAGCCAGGGAGCCGACATAGAGTTCGCGCACACCATCGCCGGTTTGTCCGCCAGCGGTGAACAGATGCCCCGTGGCAACGATGGGAATATCCAGTTCCCCCCGTTTCTGCTCTGCCAGGGCGGCGACGTGGGCGTAATGGTTGCGGATGCCGGTGAGAAGTTTGCGCTCCTTGTCTTCAAGGCTTTCACCAGCTTCTGCTACGCGGATATCCCTGTCGCGAAGGTAGGGCACGGCGCAGACAATCAATTCCGGAATGTGTCCATCCGCTCTATTGCGCAGAACCAGCACTTCGTCTTCGATGGATTCCGGGATGCAGCCGACCACATGGATATCAAAGACCTTGAGCAATTCCTTGGGCGCGTTGAGCAAGGACGGCGAATCGTGGTTGCCCCCGACAATGACAACATGCCGACAGCATGTGTTGGCGACCCGGTGCAGAAAAGTATAATAGAGCGCTTGGGCGCGATTGCTCGGCGTGGTGGTGTCAAAAACATCACCCGCCACCAACAGAACGTCAATGGTGTTCTTTTGAATCGTCTCTGTCAGCCAGGTCAGAAAAGCTGTGTATTCCTCGTAGCGTTTTTTGTTCACAAGGGAGTTGCCAATATGCCAATCGGAGGTATGGAGAATTCTCATCCTGCTTCCTTGCCGCCGCAGAGGCGGGCTGATACACATGTATCGTCCATTGAAGGCATCATAGGCGAATCCCGTCCAAATGCAAGGTTTCGGGCACAAGAACGAAGGTTTTCAGCCTTTTTGTGCCGTGTTTTCAAGGGGAATGATGCAGCTCGGAGGGCTGAGCGCCTCAGCCTTTCAACGTTAACAGGGCCTCATCCGAACCATAGAGAATCACGTCGATGCGCTCGCTTTGTTGGGCGATCATGTCAGCGGTCATCACGGGGAGCTTGAAGGGGAAAAATGCCGGGCTGTTGAGCAGCAAGCCCATGGCGCATCGGCCTGTCGGCGTGGCCTGGAGGGCGGATTCCAGGAGCAATATGGCCATGTCTGGTTGGGCAATGTACACTAGATCGGCTTTTTCATAGCAGCCTTTGGCCTTGGAATCCTGCAAGGCCCCCCATGCGACGCAGGAGCGGATGACGAACTGGGCATAGCGGCTGACGGTTTGCCGGTCGCCATAGTGTTCTTTCAGGCGTTGAATGATCTGGGGCTTGGCCACCTGATCCTGTATGGACAGCAAACGTCCGGTCTGCCTGGCCACATTGAACCAGAATGGATACGCCGCCGAGATCATCGCCCAGTGGGCTGCAAGAGTCATGGACGGGTTTTCCCGCAGAAAGGCCAGTGTGGCATCTCGGAGCGGGATCAGCTCGGGGGCAGGGCTTGCCCAGATTTTCATGAGATTGCTGACGACAAAGGATCGAGTTCGTTGGCTGCGTTCTCCTGTGGATCCGTTGCCTTTTCGATGTCTGAGGAAGGCATGGAGTTCTTGGCGGATGTTGTCGGCGTTGAGTCCTGCCAGTTTCAGATTGGCAGCTTTCTGCATCCATTCCAAACGGATCACCTGTTTGATGCCGATGCCCGCATATCGTTTGTCTGTCACCGCGTCCTCCTCTCAAACTTCACCAGGGGCACGATGACTTCTTCGATAGCCGCGCCGCCGTGACTTACGAGAGCATCCCCAGGGTTCACAAAGGCGTCGTGTCCACCGGCCAGCAAGGGAAAATACTCTGTGGGCAATCCTTTCGACGTCCACGCACGGGCTTGGGGGAATGCCTCAGCCTCTCGGGCACGGAGTTCCGCTGTGGGATAGACGCGAACGCGTTCCCCGCGAGTTTCGGCCAGCGCACCTTCCTTTGGGCGTCCTGTGCCCTGGCATTGGATGTTGCCGTGATCAGCCGTCAGCCAGACCGCATAGCCGTATTCCAGCAGTTGGCCAACGAGGGCGGACAAAAAATTCCCCTGACACCATTGCTTGATCAGAGTATGCATACCAGCCGCGCCCAGCTGCATGCCGTGCATGATCTTGTCAACCTTGTCCACGACCAAGCCCACCATTTTTGTCTTTCCTGAGCTGATTGTGGATTCGAGTACATCCACAGTATCGCCAAGACCTCGCTGATAGGCAATGTGGAAGCTGGACAGGTTCTGGTCTTCCCAAAACTGCTTCCAGAGTTTCTCTTCGCTGCTGGTCGTATTGATGGATCCCGGGAAATAGAACGGCGCTTTGCCCGAGAAGATCGCCTGACGTGACACCGAAGTCAGCGTCGGAATCCAGGCAAAGACTGCAGATTCGCGCAGCACAAGATTGGCATCCTCTTTTTGTAGCTCATGGCGGATGGTTATCCACTGATCCATGGCCAGTCCGTCGACGACGATCAGGGCGGCACGGTTGCTTGCGGAGGCTTCCAGATCCTGTGCCAGTCTGCGTGCCACATGGTGCAGCATGGCAGGATTGTTCGGGGACAGGGTTCTCAGGTCGTCGTAGTGTTCTGTCAGCCAAGCGGCGAACTTCTCGTTCAGCGTATCGCCGAGGCTGGTGCGTCTTGCCTTGTGTTCGCTGTTATGGCCACAGTGAACCAGTGCAGAAAGTTCGGCCCATTTCCAGGCAAAGGTGATCCAGTCCGAGTAGCGTGCCTGGGCAGTGGGCAGTTCCTTTTCCACACGGTCAAACAGGCGGACAATGCGAAGTTCGTCCTTGTCTTGGCCGACGATGCCGCTGCGGATCCAGGATGCGTCATGTGCAACACTCTCCGGGGCCTCAACCGGGGTGAGTTTCCCTTCTAGGAACAAGTTGTCGATGTAGACCCTGATGTCCTGATGGTCGAAGGGAAGGTGCGCCGGGCCAGGATGCCTGAGGCCGTATTCCCGGACATCTTCCCGCAACTGCCTGTTTTGCGCCAGTTGGGACAGATAGATTGGCCAGCGTTCCTGCAAAAAGGCAAAGAAGGTCACAGCGTCTGGAATGATCTCGGCAAGCGGCCAGGTCTTGAACGTGTCATGTCCTTTCAGAACCTGGATGAGCCGCTCGGCCAGCATCGGGGGAATGGGGCGATTGCCGTAGTGCAGGCGGAGCAGGGCGCGCAGCAGATCCACCTCGGTGGAGATCAGTTCTGCGGCAATGCCGAACACATGGCGGAGAATGAAATCCTTGCTGGCATTGTCGCCCAGGCGATCCGGCGCTGCTGCACGCTGGGCCTCGAAGACCGCGTCCAGCAGGCTGCGGTCGAGATTCTCGATGACCGGATAGCTCAAATGGGGAAAAATCTCCCCCAGATTGAACGACAGCTTGCGTCCGGCCTGGAGCAGATCGTAAGGCAAGAAATCCAGCTCCGTATCCTGCACGCGGAGGATGACCACCAGCTCTGTGGCCGCCCCCCGATCCCAGAGAGAGCGATACCTGGATTCATAAGCATATCTGAATTCAACCGGGTCATGGAACTCGATCAGCTCGAAGCCGCGTCGGCGAAGCTCCAAAGCCAGCTTCTCCTCGGTCAGCAGGCGGTCGGGGTCGGCGACAAGGGTCAGTTTGCTGACCTTGGGCACGAAATCGTTCAGGATGGCGTCTCGCCAACTGCTCATGGAACTCCTCTTATTCTTGCGATGGGCTGGCTGCAAATATGGTTAAGAGAATTTCAACCCCTCCCGGCATAGTCATGTTCGCCATCAGTCGCGGACGTTGAGCATTTCCAGGAGATCGCCGCGCCTGAAGGTCGCTGCCAGTTGTTGCAGCGAGATGCGCCGATCTCCATAGCAGGCTTGCAAGGCCGTCTGGATCTCCCGCACAGCGTGGGCGTGATATGCCGCCTGATGTTCTTCAAACCGTTTGCAAATGTCCTGAACATTGCGATGGGAAACATCCTGAAGCGCAATGCCAATGTCAGTGAGAAGCCTTCTGCCGATCAGCATCGCCAGATAATGCGAGGCATAGGGCAGAAACTCTGCCTGGTCAGCCGATGTCGGACGTTTTCTTTCGTTTTCCACGGCCCGAAAAATAAGAACGGCGAGCAGGGCCTGGGCCGCATTAAGCCCTGTAAAAATGGCATCATACAGTTTGCCGAAAAGATCTCTGCGCCGAAATTTGGCTTGATGCGGTCGTTGGCGCCAAATGGCCAGAACCGCTTCCGCAACAATGGAACTGGTAATGACTTGTGAACCCCCAGGGCCTTCCTCACGCTGGCGTTTATAGGTATAGCCAAGCTCTCTGATTCCTAACTCAAGCTGTTTTTGCACCGCATCGTTGGAGTGTAAATCCCGTAAATCGACAGGGTTTTGGCTGTTCGTTGCATACGTGACATCCTGAATAAAATTTTCATCAGCGTCGGAAAGCTGGTAAATCCTGAGCAGGACAAAGGCCGATTCGCCTATGTGTCCGGACAGAGAATCCCTGAATGTTTCCTGAATTGTCCGGCACGTTTGCCCCCCATTGATAATCTGCATATTTTTGAGTTGCACTGTATAATCTGATTTTTGAAAGGCATTGTAGTCAAATTTGTCACAGACAACGGTAATGCCGTTGTTATAGAAATAAAATTTGTCGGCGCGTTGCGGATCACACAGCGTGCTGTGAATGGCAGAATTGACTCTGTTTGTGTGCAATCCCAGGTAGCGACGAATATTTCTTTCCAGAAGTCTGTCACCATATTCAGTAAAAAGCCTGTATATCTCATGTACGGAAACGCGTCCGATCAAGACACGCATATAATTCATGTCTTCCACAATGGCTTTTCCGCTCAAACTCAGACTGGTGTCAACTGTTTTTGTCCTTTGTAGAATTGTAACGATATCATCGTGGTTGAAATGGACAAATTCAATTCTCTCACCATACTCTTTTTTGGCATTTTTGATAAATATCTCAGCATGGGTATTCCACGGCTTGCCATTATTACACAAAATAATACGTACAGTTGGAATATAGGCATCCCGAATGAGGGAACGGATTTCTTCGATTTTAGGGGCTATTTTTTTATTTACTTCGACGTTGATGTAGGGATCAAAGAGACACTGCACCGTATGGACAACTTTTTGGACGTCATTTTCAGGAAAATTTGCCTCTCCTTCCAAATTGTCAACCTTGTACTTCCCCTGAAAGAGGGTGACAACAAATTCTCCATCCTCAATGTCTCCGATATGTATGCCGTCCACGCCAGCATCATTGCCGCCATCAGTCAACAACTCTCGCACTTCTTCTAAAGGCATATCGAGACAGGTTGCCATGCACAACAACAGAAATGCCGCCGATTTTTTCCGGTTCCTGTCGCCATCGGGGAGCCAGTCGGCGTGGGCTTCCAAAATACCGGCAACACGCTGATCAATGATGCTGGCATTGATATTCATCAGAAATTCCTTTGTGATTGGAAAACGCACCTGTTCCGGGTAGCGCCGGGTTCACCCGTCCATTCTCGTCACTGCCTGGTCATAAAGGATTTCAAAGTGCATCGCCTACCTCGCATCCAGATAGTCGCTGTACCAAAGGCCACCCAGCGGCAGCCCCGCTTCCACCATGCTCTTAACCACGACATCGTCACTTGCTCTGCGAATATTAGAACTGCCGTCCAAGCCTTTTTCCAAAATCCAAACCTCGGCAGGTTCCAAGGCATCTACCAGATAGGGCTGATGGGTCGTAATGAAGATCTGAGAACCTCCCTTGCGGCCTGTAGCATGTTCGCGAAATTCTTTTGCCAGTGTTTCAAGCAGCTTGTGGTAAAGACCATTTTCCGGTTCTTCAATACAAATGAATGGTGCAGGTAGCGGATATTCGAGCAGCAGCAGATAGGCGAAGAGTTTCAATGTACCATCGGACATTTGCTGCGCAAAAAAAGGGTCTTGAAATCCTTTGTCATTGAACCGCAACAGCAAGCGGCCATCATTGGTCTTTTCCGTATCAATCCTGTCAATACCGGGAATTTTTTCCGCAATTCGTTTCAAAATGGCTTGGAAGCGCCTGGGATGTTCCCGCTCCATGAATTGCACGACATTTCCGAGATTATCCCCATGTGTATTGAGATGTTTCTGGGGACCGGCGAGGGGCAGGCTTCTGGCTGCGTCCGGCGCAAAATAGCTAATATACCACCCTTCGATAAATTTGCGGAACGCGGAAATTCTGGGATGTTGTTTCAATGATCCCAGCGTGGCAATTCCCAGTTTACGCACGTCGTCAAGTTCGACAACATCGGTTTTTTGGGACTCTTCTTTTGTGGCATTTGATGTAATGGATTCCATAAAGTCAAGCAGGTTAAACGTATCTTGCTCTTCATCGATCTGATGGCCTTCATGGTCACCTCTCCAAACAACACCTTTTCCGGCATTGAATATGAGAAAAGAAAATGGTCTGCCGTGTTTCTGGCCTTTTCGCCTTTGCCTGAGGCGTTCTTTCGAGACATAGGGACGCCCGGATGTATCAACATCAATGGAAAGTTCATAGGTGATGGGGCGATTATTTCCATCTTCTTTATAATAGACTTCGAATTCGATGGGTCCTTTTTGGCCTTGCGTTCGGAGACGTTCAAAACCGCCCCGTCCGCGAGAATCGCACGCATCTTCCACACCTGACTTCAAAGCATCCGCAAGGAATCCGAAGGCATCAAAGAGCGTACTCTTGCCCACGCCATTCTTGCCAATAACTACGGTCATGGGCGTGAGGGGCGCGGCTTTTTGTTGATTCCAGAGGCGGCCAAGACTGACATCTTTCAATGTCCTGAAGTTTTTTATTCGAAAGCCTTCTATTTTTGCCATTATTCCCCTCCCATCCTCGTGACTGCCTGGTCATACCACATGAGCAGCTTGGGATCTTCTTCCAGGACATTGACAGGAATTTTTTCAGCCACAGCGACGATGAGGGCGTAGTCGTGCGCCTGCCAGGCTTTCTTGAATCCGGCGCGCACAGCTTCCATGCGGAAGACCTTGAGCTTCTTTTTGGCAGCTTTGTAGGCATCAAATTCTTTGAGCAATGCCTTCTCGCGCAGTTTTTCCAAATCGCCAGCCTTGTTGGGATCGGGCACATACCAGCGGTCGCGAGACTTGGCGACCAGGGCTGGATCATCCTTGGGCAGGTTGCGCAGTTCCTTCCAGTTGGTGGAGAGATAGGCGTGAATTTGGCAGGGCACCGGGCCTTGGCCGTCATAGCGGAGAAAATTTTGCTCCAGCAGTGTGGAGAGTTCTAGCTGCGTCTCATTCTTGCTCCAGCCGCCGAGTTCCTTAATGAACTGCGGGTGGATGTCCTGAAAAGTCTGGGGCGTAGCGCGCAGTATGTGGCGCAGCCAGTCGATGGCCGAAGATTCGTCCTTCACGAAAAGGGAGTGCTGCGCCGGTGCGCCTGCGGTCAGGCGCTTTTTGTCGTACGTTACCGCCTGTTCCGGCAGGAAGTACATGCCGTCGCGCTCGGCAAAACGCTGGGCCAGGCCGGATTGAAAATCCTGGCTGGAAAGCGGAACCAGACGGCCCTTGCGCACGTAAAAGGCCACCATCTGGTCAAAGAGGATGCGTGGATCGCGCTCAGGAATATGCGCCGGGCGACCGTGCTGCATTTTGACCACAGGCAGGTAGGAGAGATGCATGCGGACAAAATCCCAGACGCCTTCTTCGCTTTCCGCTTCGAGGGCAAAACGTTCCTCAAAGCCGCCGTTGGGCTTGTAGGCGGAGATGACAAGGTCTTG
>JAFTCE010000051.1 GCA_017454855.1 Desulfovibrio sp. | reverse complement strand
TCTGCAAATGGCCAAATGATCGCAGTGCTCAGCGGGCGGATTTTGATGAGGAGAAATTTCTGCAAATGGCCAAATGATCGCAGTGCTCAGCGGATGACAACGCATCAACATGACATGTCAGTAAAAATATCATTCAGACTTTTGAGATTTTCCTTTGGGAAAAAATCTTCTGTATTATCTAACGTATCTGAATATCTCCATGTGTCTATGCCATTTTTATCAACAAGGCCATCTTTTTTGATTCTGGCATAGGCAAGAAATGATTCAGTTAAAATTTTACTCCAACCGGCTATGCCCTTGTGCGGGGACATGCCATTGATTGTTGAAAACTCGCTATTGCAGATTTCAACATATTGTTCATGCACAGGTCTTGGAACAAGATGCCTAATTGCGTACCAGAGCCAGGCAATACTTTTAAATCGGGGCCAATAGTTGGTATAAATGTTATTATTCTCAAGGCTGGGAAATGGATTGTCTGTAATTGATTCTTTTTTCAAATTTTGTTTTATCACCATTATAGTATCATTAATGGCTTCTTTAATAGAAATGTTGTCAAATAAGAACCGTTTATAAACATCACCAAAGAAAAGTCCTTGATCAAATCTTTCTCTTAATGAGCCTTTTCCTTTTTGAGAGAAAGGTTTCCATTGAAGCAGTGCGTGACAAAAGGCATGAGAAGACCCAAAAAACAGTAGTGGAAAGCTGGCTAATTTCTCCATTAATTGGTTTTTATTATTAGACAATGCTAAAGCCTCTGAAGTCTCAAATTGTTTTATGAAATCAGAAAAATACTGTGCGACATAGCCCATGAATTGCTGCTCATCCTCTTTTTGTGGAAAAAGTGCAGCAGCCATCGCGATACCAATAAAAGCTTCGTTAATGGGGTATGTTGGAGACATAAGCCCTCGTAAGCCATCATACGGAAATAGAATCACTTTTTCGCGAAAGCTCTTAAGAAGAAAATTTTTATAGACGGGCATGGCCATGCTCTTTCTTATTATAGATGCCATCTACAGCTGGCAACTGAAGTACAAGTGCCCTTTCTTATGAGATATTGTGACTAAAACGCGGGAGCGCTCATGTCAACATATCTTGAAGAACAGCTTGGACGACGAATCCCCACTAAAGAGTTGGCAGCATGGCTGGGTCTTGACGTCGAAGCCATTCGACGCAATTATAAGGTATTCGGTGGGATACGGCCCATTCCCAAGGGGAAAATTCTGTTCTTTGAACGCAATGTCGTGGACGCTCTGAGGAGTACCCAACATGGCTTCGAAGATGATGAAGAACGGTCGTATTCGTTGGAAGGGGCGGGTCCAGAAGATGGGCCAAATCAAACAGAAAATTTTCAACACCAGGGCGGAGGCCTTGGCATGGGAGGCACAAGAACGCGCTGTAGACTGGGAGGCGACGACCGACACGGCCTGTTGCCTGAAGGAATGGGCAGAAAAGTACCTTGACCATGCCGCAAAGTATGACCGCAAGACATATAACGAGAAGCGGCAAGCTCTTCGTGAGCTGTTCGCAGCTACGACCGGCAAGGGTAAGGCTCGGCAGCATATAGTGAACCCGCTGTCCCCGGTGTCAAGTCTTACGCCGGGTAAGGTGCTGGCGGCGTTACGTGCGCAGTTTGGCTTGAGATCGGGCAATGCCTTGAACAAGGATCGCAAGAATCTGGTGGCGGCATGGAACTGGGGGGTGAAGTATCTAGGCCTGCCTATGCCGAACCCGTGTCTTGTGGAACGGTTCCCGGAAGAGAGGCATCCGCGGTACATTCCTAGTGAGGAAGATTTTTGGAAGGTTTTCGCGCAGGCCCGTGGGCAGGACAGGATCATGCTCTTGTGCTACCTACACCTCGGTGCGAGACGTTCGGAAATCTTCCGTTTGGCATGGGAAGACGTGGATTTCGACAACAGCCGCTTACGCCTGTATACGCGCAAACGCCGGGACGGTTCGTTGGAGTATGACTGGTTGCCCATGACGTCGGAGCTGGCATTGGCCCTTCGCTGGTGGTGGGAGAACCGGACATTCCCTGACTCCACGCATGTGTTCATCTGCGAGGACAGGACGGGATTCTGCCGGAACCAGTATGGAAAGCCGTTCAAGCAACGCCTGCACTTCATTACTGAATTGTGTCATCGGGCGGAAGTGAAACCCTTCGGCTTTCACGCCATCCGGCATCTGACGGCGACCATTTTGTACAAGATGGGGCAGCCAGTGTCGGTGATTCAGGCTGTTTTGCGGCACAAGTCCCCGACGACCACCTCCATCTACCTGCACAAGCTGGGACTGGAGGAAACGCGGGGAGCACTGGAAGGGT
>JAFTCE010000050.1 GCA_017454855.1 Desulfovibrio sp. | reverse complement strand
TTTTACCACGGGCAGCAATGTCTTCAATGACGATGTGGCCGGTGTGACCCTTTCATATCAGTTTACTGAAAATGTTGGCGCGACCTTCTTCTGGGCACGTCCGTGGAATGATAACTTTGCCGGATATGAAGATCGCAACGGTAATCAGACGGATCGTCGTCAAAATTATGTGGACAATGTTGATGCCTTTGGTTTGCTGGTGCCCTTTACCTTTGATGGTGTAAAGGTGACTCCTTGGGTCATGTACAGCATGATTGGCCCCAATGCTTGGCGTGATCATTCGTATGGAGGAAATAATAGGCAGTATTACGCCAATGTTACGGGTGTTTCCAGGAATTGGGCCGGTGCTGGTATGTTGCCCGTGGGTGGTGCAATACACAAGGACGGAACACCTAGCACTAAGACGCTTAAGCACTATGGCAGTGCAATCTGGGCTGGTTTGACTGGCGAACTGACCATGTTTGATCCCCTGCGCATCGCGTGGGATTTCAACTATGGTTCTGTTCAGTACAGCGAAAGCCGTATGAACCGCGCTGGCTGGCTGGCGAGCTTGTTGGTTGAATACAAGCTGGATTGGGGTATTCCTGGAATCTACGGTTGGTATGCCTCCGGTGACGACGGCAATCCGGCCAACGGTTCTGAGCGCATGCCCAGCTTGTCTGTGAACAACAACAACAATGGTTTCTCCAATTTCGCCTATAACGGCAACCCGTACATTGCTCGTGAAGCTATCCTTGGCTATGACATGTCGGGCACATGGGGTATCGGTGCTCGCTTGAAGGATATGAGCTTCTTGGAAGACCTCAAGCACACCTTCCGCGTCAATTTAATCGGCGGTACTAACAGCACAACCATGACCAGATATCTTGGGAGAAATGACGATTTCCAGGATTATCGTAATGGTGCAAACGCTGGACCAGCCGTCGGCATGCAGCCCCTGTACATGACCACCAACGACTACGCGATGGAAATCGGCCTGACCAACACCTACAAGATGTATGAGAACTTCACCGTCATGCTGGATATGGCCTATCTGGCTACGTGGATGGATCATTCCCGTAAGGTGTGGGGCAACACCAGGTTCAATGGCGACGACGACACTGTGAAGGATCCGTGGAACATCAACCTGAGCTTCGTCTACTCCTTCTAGTCTCTGCCTGAAGTTCAGAGTTTACGGGGGGAACCTAGGGGTTCCCCCTTTTTTTGTTTGCCAAAGCATCTTGTCATTTTGCCTTTTTTGGGTAAAACTTTCCGATAATTCTGCCACAATGGTCAAAGCGGAGAAAGCAACGTGCATGGGGCATGTCTCACAGTGAAGCATGGAAGGAAGAAACGCGTCCGTTCAGGCAGGGCGAAGCATACGCGGAATGTGACGGGGAATACCCACGATTCCTTGTACAAGCTGCTCTTCAGCCACAAGGTGGTGACCGAGGAGTTGCTGCGCTACTACATTCCTTCAGCAATCTTGGGCGAGATCGACTTTACCTCCCTGGAACGCTGCCCAGACAGCTTTATCAACCGTAAGCGGGCCGAACGCCGTGAGGATTTGATCTGGCGTGTGCTTTCTCTGCAAGAAGAATGGGTGTATGTCTACATCCTAAACGAGTTTCAAAGTTCCATTGACCCCTGGATGCCATTGCGGGTTGCGGAATATGTTGCGGTCTTTCAGCGCGATCTGATCCGCAGCAGAGCTGTCAAGCGTGGCGAGAAATTGCCCCTGGTTTTGCCTGTGGTCATCTACAATGGTTGGTTACAATGGACAGCGCCAAGAAGCCTGGCAGAGCTGCAGTGCGCTGTTGCCGAGCCGTTGCGCCGCTATCAGCAACAACAGGAGTATTTTCTCATTGACATTGGCCGTCTGGTCGGAGAACTCATAGCCAATCCTGAGTGCATATTGTCAAAATTTTTCAGTCTGGAACGTGCGCGTTCTCCCGAAGAAATGCTGCAAATCGTCAAGGATGCGGTACACTACCTCAAAGGTCAACATTTTGCAGAGATCAACGCTATTTTTTGTCAATGGATTCGCGATATTGGCATGAAACGTGTGGGGATCGAGGATCAGAAAATTCCAGAAATCGTCGAATTGGAGGAGGTTGGGAATATGTTGGAGACAAGCATACGTCTGTGGCAGGAAGATTTTATGAAAAAGTGCCGAGAGCAAATTACGCAAGATGTGACAGCGAGGGTTACGCAAGATGTGACAGCGAGGGTTACGCAAGATGTGACAGCGAGAGTTACGCAAGATGTGACAGCGAGGGTTACGCAAGATGTGACACAAAAGGTTACGCAAGATGTAACAAAGTCGATGATTACGAATGTCCGCAAAACAATCGCTAAAAAACTTTTGGAAAAGCAGATGAGCGTGGAGGAAATCATCGAGGTAACGGGATTGTCGCAGGAAGAACTCAGAGATGCCCTTTACGTTGTTTCACCTGCATGATACCGGATGCGGCCAAGCGGTAATATTCATCACAACACATCGTTTGTAAAAATGTATATTTTTACATAAAATCATTTGTAAAATTGTATCCGTTGACTGCCACAAAAAAGGAGCGTGGCAATATCTTTGCGCCACTTTGGATATGTAGGCTGGAAACGCGATGGATCGTGGCGGCGACATCCGTATGGTGAAAACGCATATGATGGCAAGGACTGAGCATGGACTGTTAGGCTACCTAGCGGCGAATAGGCAGGAAGCAGGCAATATCTCTGTGGGCAGACGGTTGACGTTATGCAGGATACGCTATAAAAAAACTGGACGGTGTTTGCGCACCGCCCAGCGGGACAAGCTCCTGCCGTTTAAGGTTGGTCTTACAGACAGTTTTTTGCTTATGCCCCTAGGGATCCCAGTACTTCCCTAGGGGCTTTTTGCGTCCTTGGCCTATTTCCGATGCCGTCCAACCAACTGGAACAGGCGAATGGGAAACCAATACGACGAACACGGTCGGCACGAGGCCGCCGGATACACCTAGGAGAATATCGGGCATAGTAGAAACTCCTTTGCAGGAGCCTGCCCTATACCGTTGTGGATACGCCTTTTGTGGGATGCCTTCAAGTGTGCAACGAACGCGGAAAAAAGCGTTTCTTTTCGTGCATGAGCATTCATGCGAATACGCCTATCTTACGTTCGTGTGCGAAGGAACTCTGCGTGCGCGGGCAATGCCATTGACGAAAGGTCCTGCCAATGGCATTTTGGGCAGGCCGCATGCTGTAGAGAGAGGCCATTACGGCGGAAGCGGCGGTTCAATTCAAGCAACAAGGGATGTTCATGCTTCCACTGCCCAAGGATTTGCCCCAGCCCAATGTCAAACCCAATGCCGAAATCGTCTTGCAAAAACGCTATTTGCGCAGAGATGCGGACGGTACGGAAAGCCCCCAAGACCTTTTTTGGCGTGTCGCAGCGACTATGGCCGCTGAGGAGGTCAAATATACTGCGTCGCCCTACGCGGAAGAGCAGCTTGCCCGCGAGTTTTACGCGCTCATGGCCAAATGGAAATTCTTGCCCAATTCGCCCACGTTGATGAATGCCGGGACGCCCCTGGGCCAGCTCGCAGCCTGCTTTGTTCTGCCTGTGGGCGATTCCATTGAAGAAATTTTTGATGCCGTGAAGTACGCAGCCATGATCCACAAGTCTGGCGGTGGCACGGGCTTTTCCTTTTCGCGACTACGGCCCAAGGCCAGTCGTGTGGGTTCCACCGGCGGCGTGGCCTCTGGCCCGGTTTCCTTCCTGCGCATCTTCAACACAGCCACGGAGCAGATCAAGCAGGGCGGCACACGGCGCGGAGCCAACATGGGCATATTGCGCGTGGATCATCCGGACATTGTGGAATTTATCCGCGCCAAGGAAAAAGAAGGGGAATTCAACAATTTCAATCTTTCCGTGGGATTGACCGAAGCCTTCATGCAGGCTGTGGAACAGGACGCGACCTATGACCTCGTGGCCCCGCACAACGGCAAGGTGAAGGAGCGCAAGCGCGCACGGGAAATTTTCGATCTTTTGGTGCGCAAGGCCTGGCAATCCGGCGACCCGGGCATTGTCTTTCTGGATCGCATCAACCGCGACAATCCCACGCCGGATCAGGGCGAGATCGAATCCACCAATCCCTGTGGGGAACAACCCCTCCTGCCCTACGAGGCTTGCAATCTCGGTTCCATCAACCTGGCTCGTTTTGTCCTTCCCGACCGCAAGGAGGAAGGTGACGTGGGCATTGACTGGGAGGACTTGCGCCGGACAATCCATCTGGCCGTACGCTTTCTGGACAATGTCATCGACGCCTCGCGCTTTCCGCTGGAGCGTATCGCGCAGAGCGTACACAAAAACCGCAAGATCGGCTTGGGGGTCATGGGTTTTGCGGACATGCTCTACCGCTTGGAGGTTCCGTACAATTCCCAGCAAGGCATTGATCTGGCCGAACGCGTCATGGCCTTTGTCCAAGAAGAGGGCCGTCGAGCCTCGGCGGATCTGGCCAGAGAGCGCGGCCCGTTCCCAGCGTATGACACGTCCGTATTTGCCGCTCAAGGACAGGGTCCGTACCGCAATGCCACGGTGACCACCATCGCGCCCACGGGTACCTTGTCCATACTTGCCGGCTGTTCTTCGGGGGTGGAACCACTCTTTGCCCTCTGCTTCACGCGCAATATCCTGGATGGGGAACATCTCGTGGAGGTCAATCCCTGGTTTGAAGATGCCCTGACTGCAACCGGTTTGTTCAGCCATGAACTTATGGACAGTGTGGTGACCAAGGGTTCCATCCAGGATATGGAACACTTGCCCGCCAGTCTGCGCCGTGTCTTTGTGACGGCCATGGACATTGCCCCTGTCTGGCATCTGCGCATGCAAGCGGCCTTTCAGCGTCATACGGACAATGCCGTTTCCAAGACCGTGAACTTGCCCCACAGTGCCACGGAGCAGGATATCCGCGATATTTACTGGCTGGCCTACAAGGAGGGCTGCAAGGGCGTCACCGTGTACCGCGACGGCTGCAAGAGCGTGCAGGTGCTGGACACGGGCCAGAGCCGGAAGGCGGACGATGCCCCTGCGCCGACAGCATCGGGAGTGCGCGCCCGACCGGACGTGGTGCAAGGTTTTACCCAGCGTATTACCACGGGCCTGGGCGTCATGTATCTCACTGTCAATGAGTTGGACGGGCGTCCTTTTGAAGTCTTTGCCACCATAGGCAAATCCGGACGTTCCATCACGGCCAAGGCCGAAGCCATCGGTCGCCTCGTGTCCCTGGCCCTACGTTCTGGCGTGCATGTGCGCGACGTGGTGGGCCAGATCAAGGGCATTGGCGGCGAACATCCTGTTTTTCGCCGCAAGGGGATGCTACTCTCCATCCCTGATGCCATTGCCTGGGTGCTGGAACGTCGCTATCTCAAGGGCGAGCATCCTGGCGCGGTCAGCGATCTCCAAGATCAGGTCTGCCCGGAATGCGGCGAGGCCCTTGTTTTCCAGGAAGGTTGTCTGATCTGCCCTGCCTGCGGTTTTTCCCGTTGTGGATAGGCGAAGATTGCCTTTGGGGGCAGGATGTTGAGCTTAAATAGGTGAAGAAGTGAAGTGGATCACGCATCAGATTGGCGCCGTGTCTCTTGGCCTGGCTTGGCATCTTCCCCTGCCGGGCTTGGCTGCCATCTGTGCTGGGGCAGTGCTGCCCGACATGTTGGACATGCGCATTGCCGGCTTGGCCGCTACGCGCGCAGGACGGCAGCGTCTCTTCAATGCCGTGCATCGCGGTGGCACACACTGGATGGGCTGGTGGCTGGCGCTCTGGATAGGCGCGTTGAGCGTTTCTGGCTTGCCTGACATGTTGCGCGAACTTGCCTTGGGGCTGGGCCTGGGCGGCTTGAGCCATGTGTTTTTGGACATGCTCACGCCTGCTGGGGTGCCCCTCTTGCCCCATGCTCGGCGGCCCGCTGTCTCACTGAAAATCTGCGCCACGGGCAGCCTTGGCGAGTACTGCATTTTGGCCCTTATCGTGGGCGCGGCCTGGTTCTTTCTGCGCGACGACATTCTGTCTCTGGCACGACGCTTGCATCGTATAACGTTATTTTGAAAGGAGTGCCATGAACGGCTATGAACACGGATGGACGGCCATTGGTTCTGCCTTTGGCGTGAGCGGCAAGCAGGCACGGAAGTGGCGGCAGCAAGGCGCGCCCATTCTGCTCCTAGGAGAAAAGCCGGTGACGCGCATTGATGATCTCTGGCGCTGGCTGCTGGAACACAGGGCGGAAGCCGGAGAACAGCCGGACACAGAAGGCTTGAGCGCCGCAGAGGCAAAAAAGGTTGTGGGCGAAGATGGGGCGCGAGCCTTGCTGGCGGCAGTGCTGGCCAAGGGGTGATACAATACCACCATGAAAAAGGTTTCCAGTGTGTGGGAAAAAGCTCTAAGCCTGTGGGGACGGTTCAGAAGGACTGTTTTGGGGGCCACGGCATCCGTTGGACAGGAACCGAGGCCAGCATCGCACAGCGGTCTCACTTGTCTTGTTCTCACGGCCTACCACCACGGCATTGAACTCAATGAAGAGCGCCTTGCCCACGAGTACGCACTGGATGAATTTGAGCCGACACTGGCGCAACTGGCCGACATGGCCGACGACAATGGCCTGCGCAGTCGCAGCGTACCTCTGAACTGGGATAAGGCACTTGCGCTGCAGGAAGTGTGTCCTGTCCTCTGTCGGAAGCGCAACGGCGCGTATTTTCTTCTGGCCGGTCTGCTGGAATCCCCTCAAGGGGAACAGCAACTGGCCGTCATAGACCCCGTCCCCGACCCGGCGGACGTCTCACAGACGCAGGGCATCCACCGTTTCTGGTCGCGTGCTTTTTTTGAATCCGTTGTTGGAGGCGAAGCTCTCTTGCTCAAGAGAGCCTGGAAGCTCAGCGATGAACACCAGCCCTTCAGCCTGCGCTGGTTCCTCCCGGAATTTATCAAGCTCAAGGGGCTGTTCGCTCAGATTGCCCTGGCCGTGTTCGTCATGACCGTGCTTTCCCTGTTCATGCCCCTGTTTTTCCAGATTGTCATCGACAAGGTGCTGCCCAACAGCACCTTCACCACCTTGAACGTGCTGGGCCTGGGCATCACCCTGGCCATCCTGTTCAACGCCGGCATGGAATTTTTGCGCAACTATCTGCTGCTCTTCGCCACCAACAAGATAGACATCAACACGGCCATGAAGACCTTTGCGCACTTGATGCGCCTTCCGGTGAGTTTCTTCGACGCCGTGCCTTCAGGCTTGCTCATCAAGCACATGCAGCAGACGGACAGAATACGGGGCTTTCTTTCCGGCAACCTTTTTTTCACCTTGCTGGAACTGACCTCGCTTTTGGTCTTCATCCCCTTCCTTATGCTCTACAGCGTCCCGCTGACGGGCATTGTCCTGGGCTTTTCCCTACTCATGGCCTTGGTCATCGTGGCCCTCATCAAGCCCTTTCAGCGTCGTCTGGACATTTTGTATCAGGCCGAAGGCAAGCGCCAGAGCCGTCTTGTGGAATCCCTGCACGGCATCCACACGGTCAAATCCCTGGCCTTGGAACATGAAGAAGAGCGGGCCTGGAACGATGCCTCGGCCTTCTCTATCGACGCACATTTCAAGGTCGGCAAGATATCCCTCACAGCAAGCACACTCAGCCAGATGCTGGAAATGCTTATGCAGGTAGCCGTCATCTGGGCAGGAGCGCATCTCGTCTTTGACCATGCCATGTCCATTGGCGCACTCATTGCCTTTCAAATGCTCTCTGGCAGGGTGAGCGGCCCGCTGGTGAAAGTCGTGGGCCTGGTTCACGAATATCAGCAAGTGGCCCTTTCCGTAAAGATGCTGGGCGCTGTCATGAACAGCCCGCAGGAGCATCCCGGCGGCGGCGTACGCATTGCCCTGCAAGGGGGCATATCCATTGAGCATGTGAGCTTCAGCTACCAGCCCAATTTGCCCGACGTACTTCGCGACATTTCGCTGGAAATCAAGCCCGGGGAGCTTATCGGCATTGTGGGGCGCTCGGGATCGGGCAAGAGTACATTGGCCCGGCTGCTGCAGGCCATGCATTCGCCGCGCACGGGCATCATCAAGATCGACGGTATAGACATTAGGGAGCTGGACAAGGCGCATTTGCGCACCAGCATCGGCATTGTCCTCCAGGAAAATTATTTCTTCCAGGGAAGCATCCGCGACAATATCCGGCTGACGCGCCCCAGTGCCGGCGTGGAGGATGTCATTGCCGTGGCCAGACTGGCCGGGGCGCACGATTTTGTCTCTGCCCTACCGCGTGGCTACGACACAATGCTTGAAGAAAACGCCTCCAACCTTTCCGGTGGCCAGAAACAGCGCCTGGCCATAGCGCGGGCCATCCTTTCTAATCCAAGAATATTGATTTTGGATGAGGCTACTAGCGCCCTGGATCCGGAGAGCGAGCAGATCGTGCAGCATAACCTGACGGCCATAGCCAGGGAGCGTACCGTACTCGTCATTGCCCACAGGCTGTCCATGGTGCGTCGTGCGGACAGGATCATTGTCATCGACAAGGGCGAGATCGCCGCCATGGCTCCGCACGATGTCCTTGTGCATCGCGAGGGGCTGTACAGGGAGTTTTGGCGGCAACAGATGGGGGTGAACACATGAGCGCCGGGCGAGACAAGGACGCCACGGAATTTTTGCCCGATGCCCTGTCCGTGCGCGACGCCGTACTGCCCTGGGCAGCACGACATGCCATCCTTTGGATGTGCTGCGGCTTCCTCGTCTTTCTGCTCTGGGCCTGTCTGGGGCAGGTTGACATCATTGTTTCCGCCAATGGCAAGGTCGTCTCAGATCACCCGACCATCGTCATGAAACCCCTGGAACGCACAGTCATCAAAAAAATACTTGTGGCTGTGGGCGACAGGGTGCGGGAAGGACAGGAACTTGTCCTCTTCGATCCCGTGTTTAGCCGGTCGGACAGGGATCGCCTTAAGGCCGAAGAACAGACCTGTCAGGCCAGGTATGACCGTTTACTGGCTGAATTTGAGGACAGGGAGTACTTGCCGCCTACGGATGGCAATGCCGAGGCAAGGGTGCAGCAGGAGGTGTTCAAAAGCCGCAGACAATTCCATGCGGACAGGGTTGCCTACTTCACACACGAAATGGAGCGCATTGAAAAATCAAGCCAATCCGTCAAGGAGAATCTTTCCTTGCAGCGCAAGCGCCTCAAGGGCTTTCTGGAAATTGAAGCCCTGATTCTCAAGGGGCATGCCCGTGGTTCCACTTCGCACAGGGAGTTTATCGAGAGTCAGATTGCCCGACGCCAGATGGAGGCGGAAATCAGCGATAAGGAAAATACCATCCATGTCCTCGACAGCGAGCTGTTGGCCAAAAAGGCCGAATACAATGCCTTTCTGCGCGACTGGCGCATTAACATTGCCGAAGAGATGGTCAAGGCCGAGTCCGCCCTGACCAATGCCCGCAAGGAACTGGCCAAGGCCGAACAGATGACATCCTATGTGGCCTTGCGCGCTCCGGAAGAGGCCGTTGTGCATGATATTGGCCCTTTGTCCGTGGGTTCAGCTGTGCGCGAGGCCGAGACACTGCTTACCTTGGTGCCCCTGGGCGGGATTCTGGAGATCGAAGCGGAAATCCGGGCCGATGACATCGGCAAGGTACATGAGGGCGACAGCGTTCGGGTCAAAATCACTGCCTTTCCCTTCCAGAAATACGGAACACTTGCGGGAGAAGTGCGTGTGATTTCGGAAGACGCCTTTCAGAAGCAGCCGGAACGCGAAGGCCCGGCAACGGGAGCAGCGACAGGTGCCTGTTATCGCGCCAGGATACGCCTGACTGGTGAGGAGAGCGCGCACTACAAGCTGCTTTCGCGGCTCATCCCGGGCATGGAGTCTCAGGCTGAGATCAAGGTCGGTACGCGCAGCATTATCAGTTACTTCCTGAATCCCCTGATCAAATCCCTGGACGAGGCCATCCGTGAACCTTAGGCCGTGAAGCTGTTTTGGCACTGTGCCATGGGGCAAGGTCGAATCGGACAAAACACATTGAACACGTCGGAGGGCAAGAGATGAAAAAGCAACACTACATCGACGGCATCAATCAAGTGCATTTTGTGGGCGGCATGGTGCGTATGGACACCTTTGTACTGGCGCCGCGTACGGACGGCGAGCCTGCCCAGGAAGATGCCGGGCAGCTCATCATGACGCCGCAGGCCTTTGTGGGCGCCCTGAACGCCATGCAGCAGCTGGCCGCCAAGCTGGCGGAAGCCGGCGTCCTGCAGGCCCAGGCCCCGGAAGGGCAGCGGCAGTAGGGTTTTTGCGAGATTTTTCAAAAATCCATTTGCAGCCAAGCCGGAGAACGCCATGCCCACGCAGGATTTTTCCATTGATCTCACGGCCCCGCAGGCATCAGCGCCTGCCCAGGAGACCTCAGCCCCTGTTCAGTCCGACGCATCCAATCCGGCGTCCGAAGCCAATGCCGACGCTGCCACTTCTGCGCCGCCGCAAGAGGAGCTGTACGGACGCGTGCCCGTGCGGCCCGTCATGGAGGCGGCGGAGGGTATCCGCTTTGACTTCAACGAGGGACTGCGGGTGCAGTTTCCCGAAACGGGCGGGCCGTGGCACATCATTTTCCGCGACATCGATACCGGGGTTATCCTGTACAGCCAGGATGTGGGCAACAATGTCTATGTCACCAGCGTGAAGAAGTTCTACGTCCGTTTCCGCTTGGAAATATTCCACAAGTCCGAGCTGGACGACTTTGCCGCCGAGGTCAAGAAAAATCCCTATTTGGCTGGAGACGAGGAAAAGCAACCCAAGCCCTTCTTCCAGCATGACTACAATGCCGAAGGCAAGACCGTCATGATCCAATTGCCCGTTCCTACCATCGGCGATACCCTGGGCTGGTTCCCCTATGTGGAGAAGTTCCGGCTCAAGCACAAGTGCCATGTGCTGGCCGTGCTGCAGCCACATCTGGCCGATCTCTTGCGCAAACAGTACCCTGACATCACCTTCATCACCCGCGATGAAGTGCCCGAATGCGAACCCTATGCCTGTTACTATCTGGGGCTCTTCTTCAAGGGGGACGTGGATCATCAGCCCTGCGATTTCCGTTATATCGGCCTGCACCGCACGGCCGGCTGGATCTTGGGCGTGGATCCGGAAGAGGAGCGACCGCGCTTTGATCTGTCAGCGCCGCGCAAGATCCAGGAACCCTATGTGTGTATTGCCGTGCAGAGTTCCAGCCAGGCCAAATACTGGAACAATCCGCAAGGCTGGCACGATGTGGTCAAATTCCTCCAGGACTGCGGCTATCGCGTCCTCTGCATGGATCGCGACCGCGTGCATGGACAGGGGCTGGTCTGGAACCATATCCCCCACGGGGCCGAAGACTTTACGGGCAACAAGCCCCTCCAGGAGCGCATTGACATCATCAAGGACGCTGATTTCTTCATCGGCGTATCCAGCGGCCTTTCCTGGCTGGCCTGGGGCTGCAAAGTACCCGTGGTGATGATCTCGGGCTTCACCAATCCGACCAATGAATTCCATACCCCGTACCGCATTATCAATTTCCATACCTGCAATTCCTGCTGGAATGATATGCGCGTGGACTTCGACCACTTCGATTTTTTGTGGTGTCCGCGCCACAAGGGCACGGACAGGCAATTTGAATGCTCCAGGCTCATCACCAGCGAGCAGGTGATCAAGGTCATCAAGACCATTCCCACCTTTAGGGGGATGCCGAGAACGACAACAACGTGAACAAGAGGGGACGATGCCATAGCCCGGTCAAGAGGTGAAATTCTATGGTTCTAGAAAAGAGGGGATGATGCCTTCAGAAGAAACTCCCGACACTGCGTACACATATCTCCAGGCAAAATACGCCAGTCGTGCGCAATGGGACATGAGTATGGGGCTTCAGGCTGTGGATGGCCTGGAAGTTTCTTCCTATTTACAAGAATTGGCTGAAGAAAACATCTCTGGGGCATGTGATTTTCAAAGAATAGCAGTTTTATTAGAAGAACAGCGGCAACGCTATGCCCAGAAAAGCCATGAGGCCGATATCGTGGCGAGTAGAATTGCCGAGATCATCGCATCTCAAGCATTTTCCTTTCGCCCATCAGCTTTTCTTTCCTTACATCGTTTTTTGTTTCTTGATGTTTTTCCCTTTGCTGGAAAAGTCAGGGAATGCAATATTGCAAAAAAGGAACCTGTGCTGGCCGGGACATCTGTCGTCTATGCGCACTGGACGGAAATACACGATAATCTGGAGTACGATTTTGAACATGAGGCAAAGAAATCCTATGCTCAAGATGCCGTAGTGACTTGTCAACGTATCGCGTCCTTTGCAAGAAATATTTGGCAGACACATCCCTTCCTGGAGGGCAATACACGCACTGTAGCTGTATTTTTGACGAAATATCTTCAGACCAAGGGCTTCAATGTAAAGTATGCCATTTTTGCCGAAAATGCCAGATTTTTCCGCAATGCCTTGGTGAGGGCATGTTATGCTGACTATACGCATGGCATAGCTGAAGAGAGTTCACATCTTGAAAAATTTTTTGCTAACGCTCTTTTCGGTTCCGAACATCCCCTGCGAACGCGTGATCTGATTTGTTATCCCTTATTTGCGAAGGATGATCCTGCGGCAATCTTCCGGGAGACGCCCAGGAAGGCATGAAGCAGGGGAAGCGGGCTGCGCGCCTGTTGAAAAAAGGCATCCATTCGGGAGATTATGTGCATGTCAGCATTGGTTTTCGACACGCTGGCCTATGTCAAGCGGCTTGAAGATTCCGGCTTTACGCGCCAGCAAGCAGAAGCGCAGGCCAATATCTTGGCGGAGATCGTCGATGAAAAAATGGCCACGAAAAGAGATTTGCGAGAGTTGGAATATCGTCTGATTATTCGCTTTGGAGCCATGCCAGCCGCCGCCGTGGCTCTCCTGGCCGCGCTCATCACCGTGACGAGATAGCTCTGGCTTCTCCCAAATGACATGCTCTTGTCGGTCTATGTGTAGTTGTGTGCGCTCGTAGCCTGCGTCAGGGGCAGTGGAAAATGCGTTTGCGTGGAACGTTGGAAAATGTCTTGACAGGATTTGGTGTGCTTTGTCATATTAAAAAGGCGTTATATGGGTAGGGCAAAAGTCGTGCGTCGGCAATGATATCTGACAACATGCCGCGAAAAGGAACAGATTTTGCACTCACTCATTCACTCACGTCTTCTTCTCTGTCTCGCCTCGTGCAATCTCTTCCGTTTCCCGATAGACGAAATTGCTGGAATCATTGATAGCGTCACCGGAGTGCGATTGTAGCGCACCCCGGTGTTTGTGTTTTTGGAAGGACTATGCGATGGTATTGTCCGAACCGAGGGGCAAGGATAAGGATTTGGGACGGGTAAGCGTATTTGTGAATCCAATTGTTTTGATGTTTTGTAATGCATATTGTATAGTCTAAGCTAAGGTGGATATGATGAGCAAATTAGAGATGAGAAGTATTCTTGCTGTCCAGCGGATTGTTCCTGTTACGATGGTAAATCAGTTTGCACCAGTGTCTTTGCTGTCCAAAGCAGTCAACAATGCTTTGCGTGAACCTGACACAAAGGGCAGGGCTTGGCAATCTTTAAGCAAGGATCAAAGTTTTGTTCCTGAAAAGCGTAAATTGCCTATGGCTTCTCAAATACCCAATTTTTATCTGGTGCCGCCTGAGGTCACGAACTCACCGTTCAGTCGTGTGGCACAAAGGGTACGTGGGGCATCGTCCGCCGTACTTCCAGAAATGGGCACATTGCAATATGCCAAAAACCCGCTATCCCTATCGAGCAGTGAGAAAAATGATAATAAGCACGGAGATGAAAATGCCTCGCTATCTGTGGAATCCTTGCCAGGAATAGTTCACACGTCAGTACTTACGATGACATCTTTCCCAACTACGTCGAGAGAACGTAATCAACCATTGCTAGCCGAAGTGTGTAAGGGTGGGGATCGTTTATCGACAGCATCTGTCTCCTCTACCTTCAGTTTTCAAAATATGTCTGCGTATCTCGTTTCATTAAAGAATGTTACTTTTTCAAGCTTCAACTTGGCATCTTATTACGTTATGAGCCTGTATACACTCACCAATCCGGCAATTTTTGATGCGTAAAAAAACGACTATGATCCATATAAAACACGAGACGACCAGTCGTGCTGGGCTGCCACCGCAGCCAATATGCTGGCCTATACTGGATGGGGTGCGTACGGTTTGGGTGTTAAGCAAAACGATAACATAGAAGATACGCTTTTTGCGTATTTCTATAACAACTTCCGCTATGGAAATTTATGGGGTGGGAATGCGTATTACGGGATAGAATGGTTTTTTGACGGCACATACGCAGCAAAAGGTCAGGATAATTGGGATCAACCCAAAGAGGGTACAGGCAACAGAATAGGAATTTCAGCTAGTGAATTTATAAATTCTTATTCATATCTTGATAATAGTTTGGCCATGATGCAGGGGCTTGCTACAGCATTGCAATCGGGAGGGGCTGTTGGTTTGTCTGTGAAAGGAGGAGGTATAGGCCATGCTATTACTTGTTGGGGGTATACGGTTGATTCACGGTATACTTCGACGAATCCAAACTACTATACAGGATTGTTCATTTCAGATTCTGATGATAACAAAACTCTTTCAAATCCTCAAGACACCATTCGTTATGTTCCACTTGCATATAAGAATTCTAGATATATATATACAGCATTTGGTAATAACGTTTATATAAGTCAAGTGCAGACACTTGCTAAAATGAAAGAACCTGAGAAATATTCAAATGTAATATCAAGTGGAAAAAGCAGAACTATTAAATCGACATCATCTGGTCTAGTTGTATATGGGACACTTTATGTGTCTTCAGGCGGCAAATCATATGATACAACAATTAACAATGGTGGAATGGAATATATTTACAAAAATGGCATTGATAGCGGAGCAAGAATATCCAGCGGTGGAAGACAGTACATCTCCAAGGGCGGTGTCGCCAGTGGGACTGTACTCACCGAGAAGTTGGCGAACCAAATCGTATGTTCAGGCGGCGTAGCTTCTGGCACGAAAATTTATAACGGTGCCTCCCAAGTTATTTATTCCGGCGGTAAGGCGAGCGGAGCTATTGTTTCTGGAGGCTTCGCCACGCAGTTAGTCGTTGCGGGAGGGAGTGCCGTTGCAACAGTTGTTGCTAATACGGGGGAGCAATGGGTTCACGGAGTTGCCAGAAAGACATTGGTTTCCAGTGGCGGCAGCCAGGTGGTGTCATCCGGCGGTTCTGCCCTCTTCACCAAAGTTCTTTCCGGTGGCAGCGTCAGCATTCGAAGTGGAGGTTACGGCAGCGGCGGAACAGTGTATTCTGGCGCAGTATATATGGTTTCCAGCGGCGGAATTGCCTCTGCCATTACCGTCAGCAGTGGTGGAGAACAGTACATCTGGAAGGGCGGTGTCGCCCGGGGGACTATACTCGCCAAGCCGCTGGCGAAACAATTCGTATATTCAGGCGGCGTAGCTTCTGGCACGAAAATTTATAGCTGTGCCTACCAAGTTATTTATTCCGGCGGTAAGGCGAGCGGAGCTATTGTTTCTGGAGGCTTCGCCACGCAGTTAGTCGTTGCGGGAGGGAGTGCCGTTGAAACAGTTGTTGCTAATACGGGGGAGCAATGGGTTCACGGAGTTGCCAGAAAGACATTGGTTTCCAGTGGCGGCAGCCAGGTGGTGTCATCCGGTGGTAAGTCCTATTCTGCGCATATTATGAGCGGTGGTTCGCAGATTATCTCTAGCGGTGGCATGGCCAGTGCAGCGAATGTCAGCTATAGTGGAAGACAGTATATCTCCAAGGGCGGTGTTGCCCGCGTGACAGAGCTTACCTGGGCGGGGGCCAGCCAGGTCATATATTCCGGCGGCGTAGCCTCTGGCACGAGGATTTATGCCTATGCTGACCAATATATTTCCTCTGGCGGTAAGGCTATTAGTGCCATTGTTTCAGGTTCTTACGCCTGGCAGACAGTCTCTGCGGGAGGAAGCGCCTTTAAAACAGTGGTTTGTTCATATGGAAAGCAGCGTGTCGACGGATTTGCCATTTCTTCGGTTATATCAAATGGCGGGACACTCAATGTGTTTTATGGCGGGATTGCCAGTGCTACGATTGTTAGCAATGGTGGCACGTTAAATGCGTTTTGGGGAGCGCTAGTTTCTTCCGTCAATCTGAAAAATGGCGCGGTAATGTCTATGTTCAACGGAAACACACTTTACGGCAAGAACACCTTCACCGGCGCGACCATCATGGGCGGTAGCACGAGCAATCGCATTTCCCTGGCTAAGAATGCCACCTTGAACGTGGGTGCCAAGACGGCCATGAAAGAGCTGCACCTTAACGCCAGCAATGCCAATCTTAACTTTACGGGCACGGGGAATACCCTTGGCTCGCTGCAGACGAACAAGAGTACCAAGGTCAGCTACGATGTGAGCAAGCTGGCGGCCAAGGGCACGGCCTACATGCTGACCTTGTCCACCAAGAACACGCAGAAGCTCGGTGTCTTCAGCGTCAATGTCAAGAAAGGCCAAGGCGCAGGCGTGTATGAGCTGTCCAAAAACATCACGCAGGCAAGGAACACCGCGTACACCGTCAACCTGGCCGGGAAGAAGCAGGGCGTTGCCAGACTCAACGGCCTGGGTCTCATCAAGGGATCGGCCATATACACACTGAAG
>JAFTCE010000049.1 GCA_017454855.1 Desulfovibrio sp. | reverse complement strand
GAAGTAGTAAGCTATACCCTACACATCATTACAGTCTCAGCATGGGCAGGCCAGTGTGATTACTGACCTGCCCGTTGTTTTATCAAACTATCAAACGTTTGGGTAGATGCGGTTGTTTGGACGCTTACAAAGGAATGTGTAAAATTATCGCCAATATGATCACCAAAGGATTGTCATTTCAAGATATTAGCGACATGACGGGGATTCCTCTGGCCGAAGTCAGAACCTTGGTAGCCCAGATGGGCTAGGATGGCGATTGTATGGCCAATGCCGACCTTCGCTACGTCTATGATGTCGTCGAAAAAGATCGTCGTGATGCCGTCGCGCATGAGGCATATGTGAGGCAGGAAGGATACCAGGAGGGTGAGAAGAAAGGAATGTATAAAATTATCGCCAATATGATCGCTAAAGGATTGTTATTTCAAGATATTAGCGACATGACGGGGCTTTCTCTGGCCGAGGTCAGAACCTTTGCAGCGCAGAAGCAAGCATCTTGACAAGAACCCCGGCTGCGGACATGTTTGGATGTCTCGACAAGCAATGGGGTAGACCATGAAGGATGCATTGGTTCTGGGTATTGATGCGGGCGGTACGCATACGGACGCTGTGTTGCTCTCCTGTCCTGGGAGAGACAAGGAAGGAGCATTTCCGGTTGCGCGTCTGCTGGCGGCGGTCAAGGCGGCGACCTGCCATGAAAATTTGTCTGTTTCGGTGCGCGAAGTCCTGGCAGCGTTATCCAAAGAAGCGCCTGGCGCACTTTCGCGTGTCTCGCGTGTGACCCTGGGCGCAACGCTGGCGGTCAATGCCCTGGTCCAGAATCGTGTAGATTCTGTGGGGCTGGCACTTTCCGCCGGGCCTGGTCTGAATCCGGGGCGCTGGGCACTGGGGCAACATGTGCATATCCTGCCTGGCGGGCTGGATCACCGTGGGGTGGAGGTGACGCCCCTGGACACAAAGGGCCTTGGTTCTGTCCTGCGCCAATGGCTCGGGGAGGGCGTGTCCGCCATTGCCTGCGTGGGCAAATTTTCTCCGCGCAATGCCGCGCATGAGCAGGCAATGGCCCAGGCCGTGCAAGCCGTCTGCGATCTGCCTGTCACCCTTGGGCACAGGCTTTCGGGCCGCCTCAATTTTCCGCGCCGCGTGGCCACGGCCTTTTTCAATGCTGCCGTGCAAAGGCTGCACAATGCCTTTCTGGACGCCGTGGAACAGGCTTTGCGCACTGCGGGCGTGCAGGCTGCCGTACGTCTGCTCAAGGCCGACGGCGGGGCCGTGCCTCTGCCTCTGTCGCGGCAGGAACCGGTGCAATCCATCCTTTCTGGTCCTGCAGCCAGCGTCATGGGCGTCCTCGCCCTGTGCGCCGCTGAAGAGACGGTGCGCAAGGGCTGCGTCCTCTTGCTGGACATGGGCGGCACCACGACGGACATGGCCTTGCTCATGGACGGTTCTCCGGTGGTGGATCGCGATGGCATGCTGCTCCAGGGGCGTCGAACCCTGGTGCGTTCCCTGGCATCGCTCTCCATCGGCGTGGGCGGGGATTCCCGCATTACGGTGGAGCAGGGCGGCAGCGCCCCCATCGTCCGGGTGGGACCCCTGCGCGAAGGAACAGCCATGGCCTTTGGGGGAACGCGTGCTACCCTGTTGGATGCCTGCAATGTGCGTAATGCCGAAGACGGCCTGGATGCCACGGCGGGGGACACTGCAGCTTCGGCCAGGGGCGTGGCCGCCTTGGCGGCAGAGCATGGCATGAGCGCCGACGTCCTGGCGCGTTTGGCTGTGGACGACGCCCTTGAACAGGTGGCCACGGCTGCCGGGCGACTGACGGCCAGGATCAATGCCCGGCCCATTTACACGCTGGCCGCGCTCAAAGCTGTGCGCGAGGCGCGTCCGGAATGCGTCAGACTGGTGGGTGGCCCGGCAAACTGCGTGGCGAACAGGCTGAGCAGGGTTCTGAACCTGCCGCTGTCCACACCGGCGCATGCCGACGTGGCCAATGCGGTGGGCGCGGCCCTGACCGTGCCTACGGATGCCCTGGAACTCTATGCCGACACCGGGCGGCGTAGGCTGGACGTGCCCATGTTGGATATTCATGAGCGCATTGACAAGGGGTATGGCCTGGAGGCAGCGCGTGAGCGCGCCTGTCAGCTCCTGCGTGAGCGTCTGGCAGCCGCAAGCGTGCCGGATGCACATGTGGAAGTGACCGAAGCCGACGTCTTTGCCACATTGGATGACGGCGGCTATGGCAGCAGGGATATGCGCGTGACCTGCCAGGTTGTGCCGGGCATCGCCGCATGTGTTGTGGCTTGAGCAGGGTGCGGCATGCAGATTGTGCTTTACGAGCCGGAAATTCCGCCCAACACCGGGAACATTGCCAGACTGTGCGCGGCCACCGATGTCAAGCTGCACCTTATCGAACCCCTGGGATACCGATTGGATGACCGCCATCTCAAGCGTGCTGGTCTGGATTACTGGCCCAACGTGCGCCTTGCCGTCTGGCCAGACTGGACGGCCTTTGAGTCTAACGGTCTTCAGGGGGCGCGTCTCGTATGCACGTCTGCCAAAAAGGATTGCGCAGAAACCAGTGTGCAGCATTTTGCCTTTCAGCCGGAAGACTGCCTCGTTTTTGGCCCTGAAACGCGCGGTTTGCCCCCGGAAATCCTCAAGCGCACACCGCATCATGTGCGCATCCCTATGTTGGAAGGGCGGGTGCGTAGCCTGAATTTGTCGACAGCAGCGGGCATCGTCCTCTACATGGCCCTGGCATGCGCAGGGCTTTTGGAGGCGTGGACGTGACGCTCTTTTCGGTATGGGAGTGCTGGTGGTTGGCGCCCCTGGCCGTGGCTATGGATCTGGCCTTGGGCGATCCCCAGTTGCCCTGGCGGCATCCGGTCTGCGCCGTGGGCAGATTGCTGGACATCCTGGAGCGTCCGGCTCGGCGTTGCATGGAGCAGGGCAGTCCCGGGCGCAAGGCTGCGCGTGGCCGCCTGGCTGGGGCAGTGGCTTTGGTCATCCTGGTGGGGGCAGTCTGCGTCGTGACAGGGGCGCTGATTGCCCTGCCCGTGCTGGGGACTCTGGCTGCCATCTATCTTGCCTGGGCCGGACTGGCTATGGGCAGTCTGCTTTCCACGGGTAGAGAGGTGCTGATCCGCGTGGAACACAGTGCAGTAGGGGAGGCGCGCCAGGCACTCTCTTGGCTGGTAAGCCGGGAAACTGCGGACATGGAGCGCCCGCTCATGCGCAAGACCTTGGCGGACACTCTTTCCGAAAACCTGACAGATGCCTTTGTCGCTCCCCTGTTTTGGCTTCTGGTCGCCGGTCCCATAGGATTGTGGGGCTACAAGGCCGTGAGTACTGCGGACTCCATGTGGGGCTATGTGACGGAAAAATGGCGTTTCCTGGGCTGGGCCGGGGCGCGCGCTGACGATGTCCTGGCCTTTGTGCCGGCCAGAATTTCCGTCTGCTTGGTGTTCGTGACGGATGTCGTGGCCCGCATCGGGGTGCTGCGCGGCACAAGCAGGCCCTGGACAGGACATTGGCCAGGCTGGCACGTGTTGGCGCAGCAGGCCAGGGGTATGCCCAGTCCCAACTCCGGCTGGTCCATGACTGCCTGCGCCTGGCTCTGTGGGGCGCGCATGGCCGGCCCATCCGTATATTTTGGCACGTACACGCCCAAACCCTGGCTTGGGCCGGACGTGGCGCATCCCTGGGATGCGGAGCGCCTCAAGGCACTGTGTTCCCTCTTGCGGCGGACGGCTATTGTGGGCGGGGCGGTTCTTTGTCTGGCTTTTCTGTCCATCAAAGCATTGACAGGAGCCTGTTAGGGTGTTGCTTGCGCTCTATGCCGTCTGTCTCGTGGTGGGGGTTCTGGTCGGTCTGGCCGGTGTCGGCGGCATACTCATTCCGCCTGCGCTCATCCTCTTAAGTAGGCTGGAAGCGCATACGGCCATGGGCACGGCCCTGGCTTCGCTGTTGGTGCTGGGGCTGGTTGGAACCTGGACATATTGGCGCATGCACTGCATCCCGTGGCGTCGAAGTTTGCCCTATTTCCTGGGTGGGCTGGCGGCCTGGCCAGGCGCATTGGTCAACGCCCTGGTGCCAGCGGAACCTCTGGTCGTGCTTTTGGCCTGTCTCATTCTTTTTGCGAGTTTTTGTGCCTTGCGTCCGCCACGGCAGGGAAAACACAGCGCTTTCTGGCTGGGCAGTGGGGGGTTCTGCTGCATTGGCGCCATTACCGGTCTCTTGGCAGGCATGACGGGTGCTGGCGGCCCGGTACTCTCCATTCCCTGGCTGGTTGCCGTGGGTATGCCCCCCCTGGTTGCCGTGGGCATGTCCATGCCGTACCAAATCGTCACCGCTGTGGCGGGTACGCTGGGCAACATCCAGGGCGGGCATGTGGATTTTTCCCTGCTGCCTGCGTTGTGCGCATTGGAAACGCTTGGTTTTGCCGCAGGCGCGGTTCTGGCAAGGCGCATGGAGACCGGCAGGCTGGGGCGCGTCATCGGGGCAGTGTGCTTCGTCCTCGGCCTCATCCTGTTGTTGCGTGCGCTGTGACGTTGCTTTCGGCGTTTTGACTGTTGACAGAAGCTCAGGCCGTGTCTACCTTGACTGCGGAATGTGGACTTTCACCCCCTTGCGGGCTCAATACTAAGGAACTCTTATGCCATTGTGCAGCATTGACGAAGCCATTGCCGATATCAAGCAAGGCAAAATGATCATTCTGGTGGATGACGAGCAGCGGGAAAATGAAGGCGACCTGACCATGGCTGCCGAGCATGTGAGTCCGGAGGCCATCAATTTCATGGCCCGTTTTGGACGCGGGCTTATTTGCCTGCCCATGTCGCCGGAACTCGTTGACCGTTTGCAACTTCCCCTGATGACGCAACGCAACGGTTCGCGCTACGGCACCAATTTCACCATTTCCATTGAAGCGCGCGAAGGCGTGACAACGGGCATTTCCGCCGCAGATCGCGCTACGACCATCAGAGTGGCCGTGGCTGACAAGGTGCGGCCCGAAGATCTGGTGACGCCTGGGCACGTTTTCCCCTTGCGCGCCAAGGCAGGCGGCGTCCTCTCGCGTACTGGCCAGACCGAGGGCGGGGTGGATTTGGCGCGCTTGGCCGGACTCAAGCCTGCGGCGGTCATCTGCGAAATCATGCGCGAAGACGGTTCCATGGCCCGTATGCCTGACCTGGAGGCATTTGCGGCGGAACATGGACTCAAGATCGCTGCCGTCAAGGACATCATCCGCTATCGGCTGGAGCGGGGGCAGGTTTCCGTGCGCCGTGTGGCCGAGGCGCACTTGCCCACGCGTTTCGGTGATTTCCGCGTCATTGCCTATGAGAACGACAGTGACCCACGTGCGCATTTGGCGCTCGTCAAAGGGGATCTCAGCACGCCGGAACCCATATTGACGCGTATCCACAGCGAATGTCTTACAGGCGACGCCCTGGGTTCCCTGCGCTGTGACTGCGGCGGACAGCTGGGCGCGGCCCTGCGCCAGATCGAAAAGGAAGGACGGGGTGCGCTTCTGTATATGCGCCAGGAGGGCCGTGGCATTGGCCTTGCCAATAAGATCAGAACCTATGCACTGCAAGATCAGGGCTATGATACTGTAGAGGCGAACCGCAAGCTTGGCTTTCCCCCGGATCTGCGCGACTATGGCACCGGAGCCCAGATGCTGGTGGATCTCGGCATCCACAAAATACGCTTGCTGACCAACAATCCCAAGAAAATCGTGGGGCTTTCCGGTTATGGCATTGAAATTGTGGAGCGCGTCCCCATTGAGATGGAAGCCTGCCCCGAAAATGAAAAATATCTGGCTACAAAGAAGGAAAAAATGGGACATATGCTCTCCTGCGCACATCTGCGTTAAGCCGGGAATCCTCCGGCGCCTGCACCCGGATGGACACAGGCCCGAGGCGCGAGCTTTTTTTCCAAGAAAGTGAACTGTGTTCCTCTTGGACAAAGAGGATATTGGCCGTACCTTCCACCTCTCTGAACCGTATGACAGCGTTACCCTAGCGGGAGGAAGCATGCATCTGCGCAAACGTATCCTTGTGACCGGCGGTTCCGGTTTTCTCGGCTCGCATCTTTGCCAGCGCCTGCTCAACGATGGGCATGAAGTGCTTTGCGTGGACAATTTCTTTTCCAGCGCTCGTGCCAACGTGGCAGAGCTTATGGACAACAAGCGTTTCGAACTTATTCGCCACGATGTGACCTTCCCCCTGTATGTGGAAGTGGACGAAATATATAATTTGGCCTGTCCGGCATCGCCCATCCATTACCAGCACGATCCCGTGCAGACCATCAAGACCTGCGTCCATGGGGCAATAAATATGCTGGGCTTGGCAAAAAGACTCAAGGCGCGTATTTTCCAGGCTTCTACCAGTGAAGTCTACGGCGACCCGGAAATCCATCCCCAGACCGAAGACTACTGGGGGCATGTCAATCCTCATGGCATCCGTTCCTGCTACGACGAGGGCAAACGCTGCGCGGAAGCACTTTTCTTTGCCTACCGGCGTCAGGGGGGGCTGTCCATCAAGGTAGGGCGCATTTTCAACACCTATGGACCCAAGATGCACCCCAATGATGGGCGCGTGGTGTCCAATTTCATTATCCAAGCCCTGCACAACAAACCCATCACCATTTACGGCGATGGCAGCCAAACGCGATCTTTCTGCTATGTGGATGATCTCATTGAGTGCATGGTGCGCTTCATGGCCTCGCCGGACGATGTTACTGGACCCATGAATATGGGCAATCCAGGCGAGTTTACCATTCGGGAGCTGGCCGAAAAGGTCGTAGCCTTGACGGGCAGTGCGTCCAAAATTGTCTGCGAACCCCTGCCAGACGACGACCCCAGGCAAAGGCGACCGGACATCAGCCTGGCGCGCAAGTGTCTGGGCTGGGAACCGCGCATTGCTTTGGAACATGGCTTGAAGCAGACAATTGCCTATTTTGACGCTTTGATGCGGCATGTCTAGGCTTGAATGGCATGGCATTGCCAGGCGCAGCGCAGATCGTCGTCCGTGAACAGCGACCATGTATTTTTCTGTCCGACATGGCCGCTTGCATGTTTGCCTGCGTGTTTTGCGTCAGGGACGTGATTGGGTCGCTTTACTTTGCGGCGGTGAGGCGCATGTGGGTGCAGTGGCTCTCGGCAGCCCCTACAGTCCTGGGTTCGACGTGTTGACCGTGCCCGGACACAAGGAGGATGCTTTGGCCCAGGAAACTGCGGCTCGTCTGTCGGCGGCAGTGGGCTGCCATGTCTGCGTCGTAGCGGGCATCCATTATGACAACATCACCGCAGAGGAAATACAGCAGGTGCAGGACATGGTGCGTGACGTCACCGAACAGTGTCTTGCGGCCCTGCGCGGAGGCAGAGCATGCTGACACTCCAGGACCTGGTCGAGGTGGAACAGTATATTCGTTCCGGCGAGCTGGAAAGAGATTTCAAGGACGGCTGCGAGCAGGATCGCCAGTATTTGCTGGAACTGATGGAAAAACTCATGGATTTGGCCGATTTGGCCGACCAGACCGCAACGAGACTGATTTTCCGCAGTTTCTCGCCTGTATCAACACAGGACAAAGCCAAAAACAGTTGAGCGTGAGCTGCCCTGCGGGTATTCGTCCAACACTTGCGTCAGTGCAGTGTTCGCCTGAACGTGGGCACATCCCCTGAAGGCAGGGAAGTAGCAGGGAAGAATCTGGGATATGTTCAAGAAAGCGCAGGCCATCCGCATATCAGAGTGGCATGCCCTGCCCGAGGGCTTTTCACCTGCCGAACCCCTGTATGTCTTCACGGACATCCACGGCTGCCTGGAGACCATGACGCGCCTGCTGTCCCAAAAACCGTCGGATACGCGACTGGTATTTCTTGGCGACGCCGTGGATCGAGGCCCGCAGCCAATGGAAGTACTCACCGTTCTCATGGCCGATCAGGGCAATATCCTGCTGCGGGGCAATCATGACGCCATGGCCTGGTTTGCTCAACCCGATGTCATACCATCCTATCAAGGGGCGGCTCTGGATTGGCGCAATAATGGCGGTTCCATTACCAGAAAAGCCTTCCAGAATGCCCTGCAGCATGGCGCGCAACGCGGGGGCATTGCCAGAACAGTTCCCTTGCTGTTTGAAAACTACTGGCAGAACGCCGACAATTGGTGGTTGTCCGGCAACCTGCTCTTTGTGCATGCCGGTCTGCCTGCGGGCAAGGGGCGGGAATGGCTGGACATGAACCCGATGGAAGCGGCCACACGGGCATCGTCACCGTACTGGTGGCGGCCAGCGGCGGCAGGGGATTTGTACACAGAACCCCGCATCGTGGATAAAAAGAAGACATTCGTGGTTTCGGGACACACGCATTTGCCAGAATGTTATGCCCGCTGTCCCTTTGGCATAACCTTGGATCGCAGTTATCAGTGCAAAATGGCGGCGGAAATACGTCCGGCGGAACAAGGAAGACCGGCCAGGGTGCGTTTCGTGTCCACAGTGTGCGCGGAACTGCGCCTGATGCGGAACTTCCTTGCGCTGTGAGCTTTCCCGAGCCAGGACAAGCACGATGTTGAGCAAACAACAAGGAGAAAGAACGATGCTGGTAGAACTCGTCAACGGTAGTCCGCACAAGAATGGCTCCACGGCTCTGGCCCTGGAGGAAGTGTCCAGGACGCTGCAGGAAGAAGGTGTGCAAACCCACATGTTTTGGGTTGGCACCAAGGCCATTGGCGGCTGTCTTGCCTGTGGCAAATGCGCGGAACTGGGCAAATGCGTCATTGACGACAAGGTGAACGAATTTCGCGAACTGGCCCAAAAGGCCGATGGTTTTGTCTTTGGCTCACCCGTGCATTACGCCGCCCTGGCGGGCAACGTAAAATCCTTCATGGACAGACTCTTTTTCTCGGAATTCCAAGGCAATCAAAACCGCGCTTTCCGCCTCAAGCCCGTAGCCGGCGTGGCCGTAGCGCGTCGTTGTGGCACGGCCACGGCCTTTTCACAGCTCAACAAGTATTTTACCATCCAGGAAATGTTTGTCGTGTCCTCGCGTTATTGGAACGACGTCTTCGCCTTGACCCCCGATGAAGTGCCCGAGGACAAGGAAGGTCTGTGCAACATGCGCATCATCGCCCGCAACATGGCCTATTTCCTGCGCTGCCAGGAAGCGGCTCGTGCTGCTGGCGTACCCTTGCCCAAGGTGGAGCCGCCCGTATTCACCAATTTCACCCGCTAGCGAAGTTTCGTTTTTTAGAACACAGGCCCCTGGGGCGTTGAGGTATCTTGGTATTATGCCTGGTACGCCTTCGGGGGCAATGCGCTCAAAAAGGCGGGATGGTTGCCCTCCCGCCTCGAATGTGTGCGCATTTGGCTGTTTACAGAGCCGCGAGCTGCCTTTTGGCCTCTTCGGCCTCCTGCTCCAGGGCGTTGCGGGCGCTTTCCTCAATGCCCAGGGCTTGGGCCAGGCCGTTCAGGTAGCTGCGTTCCATGTAATTATCTACAGTAATGATGAGGCAGGAGAGGCGGTAAAGATCCTCGGCCTGCTCGTGTGACTGCACGTCCCGGGCAAGGACTGCCGGATCAACGGCTTCCTTGGTGAAGGAATTCAGCAGGGGCGTGACATCTTGGTCAGGATACATTTGCTGCAGCATCATTTCGATGCGTCCCCGTTCCGTATCGTCCATATGGCCGTCGGCCTTGGCAGCGTAAATCATGGCCCGCAGCAGCAGTAAGCCCGCAGGGTCTGCCGTAACCTGGGCTGCCTGGCGATTGTCATTGAAAACATCTTCCCAACCGCTGCTCTGGGCATTTATGCGCTCCGCTTCAGCGGCGGCTTTTTGTTGCGACCATTTTTTGTAAAAGTTCCAAGCCACTGCGCCGATGCCAGCCAGACCGGCAGTGTTGACGGCCCCCCTGGGTAAAACCTGGCCGAGTATGGCGCCGAGAGCGCCGGCACCGAGCAAACCGCCCATGCCGCCAGGAGCGCGGCTGCCCAAGTCGCGTGCCTGGCCTGCCAAGTTGCCAAGGACATTGCCCAAGCCCCCCAGGCCGCCCAGGCCACCGCCGACATTGCGGGATGCTGGCTGTCCGGCCAATTGCCCCAGAACGTCGCGCAGGCCGCTGTTGCCGAGAATATCAAATAGGGATGCCATAGATACCTCTCTTTGTGGTTGACGTAGCACCGCCGTGGGCGGGCGGTAGATTGCGGTCACATGGCATGAAATCCGCAAGAAGAGGAGATATATCCCAAAAAGCCTCTTTTCGCCAGAGTCAGGCTGTATGGGAAGAATTGGCGCGTAAATTGCATATGCCCTTATGTCGGGAAGTTCAGTATCCCGACCCGTAGTGGCCAATGGGCCACCAACAAAGGAGTATCCCATGCAGCAAGGCATGTACAGCGGTTTATTTGGCGCATTGACCACGGAACATCGGATGAATTTTATTGCCAATAATTTGGCGAATGTGAATACGCGTGGCTACAAGCGAGAAACGCTTGCCTTTAAAGATACGTTTCCAGTGTACGCCCACGACGAAATTCGCGAACCCCTGTTGAATCTGCGCTCTGAACCCTTGTTCCCGGATCCGCGTAATGCTGCCAGAAGCCGCATTGCCGTTTCCAAGATTGATTTTTCCCAAGGTTCCTTAAAGTATACCGGCAACAACCTGGATGTGGCCATTGCCGGCGAAAATGCTTTCTTTCGCGTCAATACGCCGACAGGGCCATATTTGACGCGCAATGGGGCTTTTGTCCTCAACAGCGAGGGCACGCTCATGACGCCGCAGGGCTATACAGTGATGGGGCAGGGGGGCGGCACCATTCAGATACCGGCTGGTACGCGGCATATCGAAATCAGCGGCGATGGCCAGGTATTGGCAGACGGGGCCGTGGTGGATCAGTTAGCCCTTGTCAGCGTGGATAATCCGCAGGGGCTGGAAAAGATGGGCGGCAACCTCTTCAAGCCCAGGGAAAATGTCGATGTTGCCGAAGACAATGCCTATCTCAACGGCGCTCGGGTGGAACAGGGCTTTGTGGAAGCGGCAAATGTGGAGGTTGTTTCAGAAATGGTCAACATGATTGAGGTGCAACGGCAGTTTGAGGCGTACCAAAAGGTCATGCAAACGACGGACGCCATGGATCGCGAGGCCACGACCAAGGTTGGCCGCCGCACGGGGTAGCCTTTCGTGAATATGTAGAGTGACAATCCAGGCCACCGGCGTCAAGGCCATCTAGCAGTAAGGAGAGAGTACCATGATGCGTTCCCTGTATACAGGCGCTTCCGGCATGATAGCCCAGCAGCTCAACATTGATGTGATTTCCAATAACCTTGCCAACGTCAATACAACGGGTTTTAAGAAGAGCCGGGCAGAGTTTGAGGATCTTATGTACCAGACCATGCGCATGGCCGGTTCCATTACCGAGGGCGACAACCGCCTGCCGGTAGGCATCCAGGTTGGTTTGGGCACACGTCCCGTGGCAGTACACAAGTTTTATACCCAGGGCGATTTCCAGAATACGGGCAACTCCCTGGACGTGGCCATTGAAGGCGATGGCTTTTTTCAGGTAGATGTGAACGGCGAGTTGATGTACACCCGCGCAGGAACCTTCAAACTCAATCAGGATGGCACTGTGGTCACGGCCAACGGCTACATCTTGCAGCCGGAATTTGCCGTGCCGGCTGAAACCAAGACGGTATCCATTTCTTCATCGGGACATATCGCGGCATTGGATTCGCAGGGGCAGGAACTGGCCGGGGCTGAAATACCGCTCTATACCTTCATCAATCCGGCGGGTCTGGACGCGCGCGGTCGCAATCTGTTCACGCCTACGGAGGCTTCAGGAGACGCTACCGAGGGCGTGCCCGGCACGGACAATGTGGGTACGCTGGCACAGGGCTTTCTGGAAATGTCCAATGTGGAAGTCGTGGACGAAATGGTGAACATGATCGTGGGGCAGCGTGCCTACGAAGTCAATTCCAAGTCCATTCAGACGTCCGATTCCATGTTGGGCATTGCCGTGCAACTCAAGCGTAGCTGATGCTAATATCCATGCGCTTTTGCGTTGACATGCCTTGCCGCCCCTGGATGCTGGCCGTACTGCTGGTTCTCGCCTGGACGTGGTTTCCAAGTTCTAGGCCAGTGTTGGCAGCCCCAGAGGGCGGCGTTTTTTCTGGCGGGGTGTGGCAGGATACCGAGCGCAACCACCGCCGCTCTCCCACGCAGGTGCAGCGCCAGCTTTCGACGCCGAACAGTCGTGCCCAGAATCAGGGCAGGCCGTTGCCCGCCGACGCGCAACAGCAACGCGCAGCCCGGACGCGTACTGCCATTGTCTCCGGGCAGGCGTCTTTGGCCGAGGATGGCCAGACGCATTTGCTGAACGCGGGCGATTGGCGTCTCAAAATCAAGGGCGCTGCCGTCACCGCCACGGACATGGTCTTGCTGGGCGATATCGCCGCTCCCTTGGGCGAGATGGACGCGTACATCTGGCATGAACTCAGTACGCAACAGCTTTGGCCAGCCCCGCCCGTGGAGGGCAAGCCGCTGCAAGTCAGCCGCTCACGTCTGGCCCAGGCCCTGCAACAAGCATTGGGCAAGGATTTGGCCGGTCGTTGTGTGCTGCCGCCCTCCCTGGTCATCCAGCGCGGGGGGATGGTCTTTTATCAGGACGAACTGCGCGAGTATGTAGTCAAAAGCCTGACAGCACAGTTGAACGCCCTGCCAGGTGAAGCGGAACTCAATGATTTTCGTCTGCCAGAGTATATTTTTCTCGCCCATACGCAACAGCAGGTACAACTGGAACCGGGCAGGCTTGCGCCTGGCCGGGTGCCGTTGCGCTTTGCCGTCCAGGAAGCGGACGGAACGGTGCTGCGTCGGGTTTCGGGCACGGTCAACCTGACGCTGTGGGTGACGGCGCCCACAGCTGCCCAAGCCATGAACAAGGGCGACGCACTTACGGCGCAGTCCGTCACCTTTGCCAGGGTCAATGTCGGAAACTTACGTGATCTGCCCTGGGATGGCAGGGGAGGGCCGTGGCAGCTCGCACGGGCCATCAATGCCGGGGAACCCATTTTGCAAAGCGATCTGGTCAGTCAATTGACCGTCAAGCGCGGCGATATGGTCACGCTTATCTATGCCCGAGGGAATTTGCGCATCACCACGCAAGCGCAGGCTCTTGCGGATGGCGAACCGGGGGCAACCATTCCGGTACGCAATTTGCAAACAAAGAAACAGGTTTTTGCCACCGTCAAGAATGGTTCTACCGTTGAGATTCACTGAGCTAACCAGAAAACAGCTTCGGAGTGTATAACACCATGCTGGGGGGGGGACACATGCTGCCACGCCATTGTATTCTTGTTCTGACTCTTGTCTTCCTTTGCTGCAGCGCGTGCAGCGGGACTCCACATCGCCGTCCGGCCTTGCGCCAGCCGGTCACGCCGCCGCAGGAATACCGCCAGGAAGCCTATTCGGCCAACAATCCCGGCTCGCTCTTTGCCGCTAGCGAGGGAGACACGCTGTTTGACGATGCCCGGGCCAGGCGTGTGGGTGACCTCGTGGTGGTCAAGCTGGTGGAAAACACCAAGGCCCAGAACAAGGCCGAAACCACGGCCAACAAGGACGGCGCCAACAAGTACGGCGTCAGCGCGCTCTTTGGCCGCAGCGAAGTGGGTTTTATTCCCTTCCTGAACATTGGGCCGCAGGGTAAGGTGGGCAACGATTCGATTTTCGCCAGCAATTCCACCAGCGATCTGAGCGCTACCGGCAAGACCAAGCGTGAAAACTATGTCACGACGTCCCTGGCTACGCGCGTTTTGCGTGTTTTGCCCGGAGGATTACTGGAAATTGAGGGCGCCCGTGAAATCCGCGTCAACGAAGAAACGGAATACATGGTTGTCCGCGGCATGATCCGCGCACGGGATGTCAGCGCGGACAATACCATCCTGTCCACGCAGATTGCTGACGCGACCATTGAATACTATGGTTCTGGTGTGCTGGCCGACAAGCAGAAGCCAGGCTGGTTTACTAGGTTGATGGACAATATCTGGCCCTTCTGATACCTGCGCTTCCTTCTGGGTGCAGTTTTTAGGCAGACCCGTCCCCTGAACGGACGGGTCTTTTTGTCTTTTGCGCTGCTTCGCCCTTGAAATTTTGCCTGCTTAACGGCATGATGCAAGAAAGATGCGACGGGCTAGATGCCTCTTGGGAGCGCATTTGGCCGATCCAAAAGCCTGCTGGGTCTTGACGCCAGGGACGACGCCATGTTTTGTCGGCAGGTGTGGAACATCAACCCAGGAGAACATGTCAGGAGAAGTTATGGCGAAACACATCCTTGCTTTTGTCATCATGTGCGCCGTGCTGTGCTTGCCCGGCGTTGCTTTGGCCAGTGGGGGTCATGCCTCCATCCCCGGGGCGGAGCTGTCAGTGGTATGGGCCATACCTTTTGCCTGCATGCTGCTGTCCATCGCCATCATGCCCTTGACCATCCCGCATTTTTGGGAGGAGCATTTCGGCAAGGTAGCCGTGTTCTGGGGCCTGGCCTTTCTTCTGCCCTGTGCCGTGGTCTACGGCTTTTCCACGGCATTGTATGAATTTCTGCACATCATCTTGACGGACTATGTGCCCTTTCTTGTGCTTCTCTTCTCCCTGTTCACCGTGGCTGGCGGCATCCGCCTGAAGGGAACCCTTGTGGGCACACCCGTGGTCAATACCGGCCTTTTGGCCGTAGGGACGCTGCTTGCGAGCTGGATGGGCACCACCGGCGCGGCCATGTTGCTCATTCGTCCCCTGCTGCGGGCCAATGCCCACCGCAAGTACCGTGTTCATTCCGTGGTCTTTTTTATCTTCCTCGTGGCCAATATCGGCGGTTCCCTTACCCCCTTGGGCGATCCGCCGCTGTTCTTGGGCTTTTTGCGCGGCGTGGACTTTTTCTGGACGGCCATCAACCTCCTGGGCAAGACAGCGCTCATTGCCGGCATATTGTTGGCCCTCTTTTTTGCCATTGACACGGCCCTGTTCCGCAAGGAAGGCAGCCCGCAACCGCCTGCGGCGTCCAACTCGGGAGAAAAGCTCGGCATTGAGGGCAAGATCAACTTTCTCTTCTTGTTGGGTATCGTGGTGGCAGTACTCCTGTCCGGTCTGTATCCCCTGGGTGAACTCATCTCGGTCTTTGGCGTGTCCATTGAGGGGCAGAATCTCCTGCGCGATCTGACGCTCCTGTGCATGGCCGGTCTTTCCCTCAAGTTCACCGCTCGGCGCAGCCGCGAACTCAATGGCTTTACTTGGGGTCCCATTGAGGAAGTGGCCAAGCTCTTCTTCGGCATCTTCCTGAGCATGATCCCGGCCATTGCCATCCTGCGTGCCGGCACTGACGGCGCACTGGCCTCGCTGATCCGCATGGTTTCGCACGACGGTCAGCCGGTCAATGCCATGTATTTCTGGCTCACGGGCATGTTGTCCAGCTTCCTGGACAACGCCCCGACCTATCTTGTCTTCTTCAATACGGCTGGCGGCGATGCCCAGCACCTTATGCACGATTTGCCCGCTACCTTGGCGGCCATATCTGCCGGCGCGGTGTTCATGGGTGCCAATACCTACATCGGTAACGCGCCCAACTTCATGGTGCGCTCCATTGCTGAAAGTCAGGGCGTGCGTATGCCGAGTTTCTTTGGCTACATGGCTTGGTCTGTGGGCATCCTTGTGCCCTTATTTGCCTTGTTGACCTTCCTCTTTTTCATTTAATGAACCCGGTGGCGGTCTGGACATTCCCTGAAAAGGATGTGCAGGCCGCCTTCTTGTCCTTTTCCCATGATGGGGAAGTTTCAGAGACATAAGGAAACGCTGATGCAAAAAGAATCCTTGTGCGTGCATGCTGGTTATGCCCCGGGCAATGGTGAACCGCGCGTCCTGCCCATTGCCCAGAGTACCACCTTCAAGTACGCCACTACAGCCGAAGTGGCCAAACTGTTCGACCTGGCTGAACCTGGCTTTTTCTATACCCGTCTGGGAAATCCCACGGTTGACGCCGTGGAGAAGAAGATCGCCGCCCTCGAGGGCGGCGTGGGCGCCCTGTGTACTTCCTCTGGGCAGGCTGCGAGCATGATCGCCGTACTCAACGTGGCCAGTAGCGGCGACCACGTGGTCAGCACGGCCAGCATTTATGGCGGCACCTTCAACTTGTTCGCCGTCACACTGAAAAAACTGGGCATAACGGTGACCTTCGTGGATCAGAACGCCACGGATGCGGCATTGGAAAATGCCTTTTGCTCCCGTACCCGTGCCGTGTTTGGCGAAACGCTTTCCAACCCTTCCATGGACGTACTGGACATAGAGCGCTTTGCCGCCCTTGCCCACAGGCATCGTGTGCCCTTCATCGTGGACAATACCTTTGCCACCCCCATCCTCTGTCGGCCCTTTGAGTTTGGCGCTGACATCGTGGTGCATTCGACCACAAAATATATGGATGGCCACGCCCTGCAAATGGGCGGCGTTATCGTTGACAGTGGCAATTTTGACTGGTCTGCCGGGGATTACCCGGAACTCACCGAACCCGATCCATCCTACCACGGGCTTGTGTACACCCAGGCTTTCGGCAAGGCCGCCTATATCGCCAAGGCCCGGGCCCAGCTCATGCGGGACATGGGCTGTTGCCAGAGTCCGCAGGGCGCTTTTTACATCAATCAGGGCTTGGAAACCCTGCCCCTGCGTATGGAACGCCATTGCCGTAATGCCGAGATCGTGGCTGCCTGGCTCGTGCGACACCCTGCCGTGGAATCGGTGAACTACCCGCGCTTGCCCGGTCATCCACAGAAGGCCCTGGCCGACAAGTATCTGCCGCACGGCACAAGCGGCGTCATTTCATTCTCTCTGCGCGGCGGTCGTGATGCCGGTGCGCGCTTCATCGACGCCCTAAAGATGATTTCCCTGCAGGTGCATGTGGCCGACATCCGCACCTGTGTGCTGCATCCGGCCAGTTCCACGCACAGGCAGCTCACGGATGAACAGCTCCACGAGGCGGGCATCACACCAGGCATGGTGCGCTTGTCTGTGGGCGTGGAGCATGTGGATGATATTTTGGCTGATTTGGAGCAGGCTTTGGGGTGACACGAAGGTGAGCGTTGGTGAGTACTGAAGATACTTTTGTGAATGACGCAAGGGGGGGGGCGAAAGCCCCCCCTAGTTTATATCGGATTCATCAAATATTAGGCGCGGAAACCTCGGCATTCATTGCAAGACAAGCATGTCTTTGCCGTCGAACATATCTTGTAGTTCATCCGACAAAGAACCTGCTTTTACTAGACATATATTTTTATGGATTTTAGGGCTTGTTTAAAAAATCTATAACACTCTTCATCATTTCAATAAAATTACAATAGACGCGATTAAGATGTATGCAAAAAATGAATCATCAAGTTTATCATAACGTGTAAACACCCTGCGAAACCATTTGATTTTTTGG
>JAFTCE010000048.1 GCA_017454855.1 Desulfovibrio sp. | reverse complement strand
GCCACTTCTCGTGCGGCCTGCGTCGGCGTCAGCAGCCCCTTTCGCCACCCTCCTCCCCGTGCCGTTGTCCCGATGACCAAGGAACTCTTGGCCACGGCATCCTCAAGCGCAGGATGCAGGGCAACAGCTTGGAGAATTGGCAGCCCTTTGGCGGTTGCCAGGGGGGCCGCCTTTTCTCTGTCCCAGCGCTCTGGTTCCACAAGCCGCAGCACAGGACAGCCCATGTTCACGCAAGCCCGCGCCGCCATGCCAATATTTTCCGGAAAGCGGGTTTTGACAAGCACAATCTCCAAGCCTTTCAGCAACATTGGCCTCATCCCAACTTGCAACGCTTTACCGCTATTTTTTGGCGCGGTTATCTCTGAGGCGCACGGCTTTGCCTTCGGAACGCGGTAAGCTGTTGCTCTCTACCAATTCTACCTTGGGGGTCACGAGGATTTCATCCCGCAAGCGTGCGGCAATGACTTTTTGCAAATTTTGCAGCACGCGCATGTCTTCCACAAAGCATTCTTCACGGACTTCTATCTGCACGCGCATCACGTCGCCAATACCATCATTTTCCAGTAAAATCAGATAATTCTGCCCTACTTCAGGGAAGGTCATGATAACCTGTTCTACCTGCATGGGATAGATATTAACGCCCTTGATGATGAACATATCGTCCGCACGGCCAAGAATGCGATCCATACGGCGGTGATGACGACCACAAGCGCATTCCCCCGGCAAAAAACGGGTAAGATCGCGCGTACGATACCGTAAAATAGGCATACCCTCACGGCAGAGACAGGTCATAACCAATTCGCCCACCTCGCCGTCGGGAACGGGCACGCCTGTCTCTGGATTGACAATTTCCGGAATGTAGGCGTCCTCCCAAATGTGCAGGCCATTCTGGGCTGGGCATTCAAAGCCTACGCCAGGCCCGTTCATTTCAGAAAGTCCGTAAGAGTTGTAGACTTTCATGGTAAACATGTCTTCAATACGGCGACGATACTCTTCTGAATACGGTTCAGCGCCAACAACGGCCAAGCGCAAGGGAAATTCATGCGGATCAAGTCCCATTTCACGCAAATGCTGTCCGAGTATGAGGGCGTACGACGGCAGGATGTGCGCCACGGTAGTATGGAAATCAAGAGCAAGTTTGATTTGTCGCCGAGAATTTCCCGCCCCAGCAGGGATAGTCATGCAGCCAATGCGTTCCGCGCCAAAATGGATGCCAAGGCCGCCTGTAAACAAACCATAGCCGGACATGTTTTGAAAAACATCTTCCTTGCGTACGCCAACCATAAACATGCTGCGTGCCATGAGATCAGCCCAAGAATATATATCATTCTTGGTGTGGCAGATGGCCACCGGCGAACCTGTTGTGCCGCTAGAACAATGCATGCGCACAATCTCGCTTTGCGGCACACACAGAAGACCAGTGGGATATTGCGCACGAAGATCCTGTTTTGTCGTAAACGGGATGCGCCGCACGTCATCTACACTGTGGATGGAATCCGGTCCGATGCCGGCATCATCCAAGCGTTGGCGGTAAAAATGACAATTGCGCACGCGCGCCAATGTGCTGCGCAGACGTTTACACTGTATTTCTTCAATGCGTTCCCGACTCCACAGCTCCGCATCATCAAAAATTTCCATGACGATCTCCGCAGCCTTCGCTTTCAGCAGGTTGAACAACACTGCCCCAAGGGGCAAAAATTCCCTTCGCCTACGAAATTTTACCCTAACTGTCGACGAAGGCAAGGGCATTCGCCCCCCATACCCACGCTTGCGTGACGCGTATTGCACGGGAGAGACAAACGCCGCACCTCAGGCCAGGGCCAAACATTGGCAAAAGTGCTTCTGCACTTGCTTTTCTTGTAAAGATGACATATGAAGTTTTTTTCATCAAGCACACTCCGGCAGCGGCCCGGGGTGCCCGGGCGACAGCGCAGGCAGCGCTGTCTTTTGTTGACGCTGGCATGTCACGCCGGGTTGCAGGGTCTGGGTCGGGGTGGAAGCAAACCCTTTGGAGGATAGTATGGCCTATGTCAGCATGAAGCAAATGCTGGAAACCGGTGTGCATTTCGGGCATCAAACACGGCGCTGGAATCCCAAAATGCGCCCGTACATTTTTGGTGCGCGCAATGGCATTCATATTATTGATCTCCAGCAAACAGTCAATCTGTTCCGCATTGCCTACGACAAGGTCGTAGAGACCGTTGCCAAGGGCGGCAAGATATTGTTTATCGGCACCAAACGCCAGGCGCAAGAAGCCGTCTCCGCCGAAGCCAGCAGGGTAGGCCAGTTCTATGTGACTAATCGCTGGATGGGCGGCACGCTCACCAATTTCGTTACCATTCAGAAAAGCATCGATCGGCTGAAGAAGCTGGAAGGCATGTTCGCTGATGGTTCCATCAACCGCTACCAGAAGAAAGAAGTGCTCCTGCGGGAACGCGAAATGCACAAGCTGGAAGACACCCTCGGCGGCATCAAGGACATGGATCGTCTGCCACAGCTTGCCTTTATCATTGACCCGCACCGCGAAGACATTGCCGTAAAAGAGTGCCGCAAGCTGGGCATACCCATTGTTGCCGTGACCGACACCAATTGTGATCCGGATGTCATAGATTTTATCATCCCGGGCAATGACGATGCCATCCGCGCCATCAAACTCTTTGTGGCTGCCTTTGCCGAAGCCTGCCTAGAAGGAGAAGCCATGCGCAAGGATGGCAAGCTCGACGTTGCCGATGCCGAAGAAAGCCTGCAGAAGGTTGCGGAAGAAGCCGCGCCGCAGCAGGAAACTCCGGCAGCGCAATAGGCAGTCTCTTCGCCTTTTACGAAGGCGGCGCAAGCTCTTGCCGCCTGACCAACAATGTTTGCAAACTCCGGCCATGATGGGCCGGACTCATGAGGTTTACAATGGCTATCAGCGCTCAAATGGTCAAAGAATTGCGTGAAAAAACCGGCGCCGGCATGATGGACTGCAAGAAGGCCCTGGTGGAAGTTGATGGGGACATGGAAAAGGCCGTGGACTGGCTGCGCCAGAAGGGCATGGCCAAGGCCGCCAAAAAATCCGGTCGAACCACAAGCGAAGGACTGGTCACCGTGGCTGTCAGCGCGGACGGCAAGGATATTGCCATGGCTTCCCTGCGTTGTGAAACCGACTTTGTGGCCCGCGGCGAGCAATTCCAAACGCTGGCAGCCCATGTGGCCACAGCGGTGCTGGACAAGAATCCCGCCGACGTCACTGCCTTGAACGAGTTCATTGGCGAGGAAATTACCCAGCTCATCGCCTCTGTGGGCGAAAACATGCAGCTCGGCAGTTTCGCTCGACACAGCAAGAAAAGCGACTGCGAAGTTGTGGGACAATATATCCACTCCAATGGCAAAATCGGTGTCATGGTCTTTCTGGAATGCGGCAAACCGGCCAGCGCCAGCAATGCTGCCGTGCTTGACCTGGCCAAGAATCTGGCCATGCAAGTGGCTGCCACGAACCCCATGTCTCTGGACGCCGCCAGCCTGGATCAGGCCGCTGTGGCTCGCGAGCGCGAGGTGTACCGCCAAAAAGCCCTGGAGGAAGGCAAGCCAGCGCAGATCGTGGACAAAATCGCTGATGGCGCTGTGAAAAAATTCCAGAAGGAAGTCTGTCTCCTGGAACAGCCCTACATTCGCGATGACAAAAAGAGCATTACCGATGTCGTGCGCGAAGCAGCCAAGACCGTTGGCGACGACATCAAGGTCACCGGCTTTGAGCGCATTCAGTTAGCGGCTGCAGAATAAGGCAGTCGCCACCTTACAGCCTAGATATCTCCACAAAAAAGCCTCCGAGATACTTCGGAGGCTTTTGCTTGTTTCTGGCCTTCAAGATTCTGGCTTCAAGAAGCCATCCGTAATCGCAAGCGCTCCCTGGCAGCCCTGTCAAGCTCGCGCTGATTGGAACTGCCGCGAAAACGCAGTTCGGGATCCCGCAGCGATTCCACATAGGGACCATCGATAAGCAGGTCTGTCAAGGCCAAAAGCCGATCTGTCCAAGAGTCTGCACGTCGCAGCAGGGCTTCGTAGGTATATCCGGTAAAGGTCACCACATCCAGGCCCATGCGGCGCACCCCCTGAGCCACAGCGCAGAGGGCCTGCGCTTGTTCAAAAGGCTCTCCACCCGAAAAGGTGACCCCGGCCAGCAGGGGATCTTCCTGCATACGCGTCAGAACATCCTCTGCCCTGAGCAAAAAACCCCCGCTGAAACTGTGCGTTTGGGGATTATGGCACCCCTTACAATGATGGGGACAGCCTTGCGTAAACAGGACGAAACGCAGGCCAGGGCCATCGACAATGGACTCCTCCACAATACCCGACAATCTGAGCGGCGGTGTCAAACATGGGTCACACATGCTTGACCCGTTCGCGCTCCTCAGCACGCTTGGCATTGTTAAAGCGATCCAGGGTGCCCACGAGATAGCCCGTAATCCGACGCGTACGTTCAAAGCCCACGCCCTGGCCCACCAGTTCGCTCTTCTTGTCGTCTTTGGTTCCTTTGCGCTCTTTGCTTTCTTCGATCTCTTCAAAAAGGCGTGATTTCATCAACATACTGAGTACTCCTTTGCACGAAAAACAAGTACGACCCGCGCAAAGCCGCAGGCACGCCAGCGTCAATCCCAACGGGGGGTATTTGGATACTGCCTACGCAATTTCTCCAGCTTCTCCACAGGGATGCCTTCGCCTTCCCTGCGACCGCAACGGGGGCAACGCCCGTTGATAACCCCTACGTACCCGCACACCGGATCACGATCCAGAGGATGGTTGACGGAACCGTAGCCCACGCCCTGGTCATGCATGTAACGAATGATGCTTTCAAAGGCTTCCAGGTTCTTGCAGGTGTCGCCATCCAATTCCACATAGCTAATGTGCCCGCCATTGGTCAGGGCGTGGTACGGCGCTTCCAGTTGAATCTTTTTGAATGCCTTGATGGGATAGTACACCGGCACATGAAAAGAATTTGTATAATACTCCCTGTCGGTAATGCCAGGAATGCTCCCGTATCTCGCCTTGTCCAAGGCAAGGAAACGACCGCTCAGACTTTCCGCAGGCGTGGCAATGAGGGAAAAATTCAGCCCCGTTTCGGAAGATTTTTCATCGCAGCGCTGGCGCATGTGCCTGACGATGTCCAGCCCCAGGTTCTGTGCTTCGGCGCTTTCCCCGTGATGCTTACCCACAAGTGCCTTGAGCGTTTCAGCCAGGCCAATGAAACCCAGGGTCAGCGTACCGTGCTTGAGTACTTCGCCGATGGTGTCGTCCAACTTGAGCTTACGGGAATCAATCCAGATGCCCTCCCCCATCAGGAAAGGATAGTTGCGCACCTTTTTGGCACTCTGGATTTTGAAGCGGTGCAGCAGCTGACGAAAAACCAAGTCAATACGTTCATCGAGCAGCGCAAAAAACCTGGACAGGTCATTGTGGGCTTCCAAGCCTAGGCGCGGCAGATTGATGGAAGTAAAACTCAAATTGCCACGTCCGCAGGTCACTTCGCGGCTGGGATCGTGGATATTGCCCATGACGCGCGTACGGCAGCCCATGTAGGCCACTTCGGTATTATAGTCGCCCTCGCGGTAATATTGCACATTGAAGGGAGCATCCATAAAGCTGAAATTGGGGAAAAGCCGCAAGGCCGAAACTTCCATGGCCATTTTGAAAAGATCATAGTTGGGGTCGCCGGGATTGTAGTTGACCCCGGATTTCACCTTGAATATCTGCACGGGAAAGATGGATGTCTCCCCATTGCCCAAGCCAGCTTTTGTAGCCTGAAGCAGATTTTTGACAACCATCTGCCCCTCGGCGGACACGTCCGTGCCATAGTTGAGGGAGCTGAACGGCACCTGCGCTCCAGCGCGGGAATGCATGGTATTCAAATTGTGGATAAGTGCTTCCATGGCCTGATAGGTACGCCGATCGGTATAGTACAACGCTTCTTCGGCGGCATACGCATGGGCCTTGGTCACGAGCGGACGCCATTCTTCGGGAGCGGCTTGCCACAGGCTCTTGCCATAGGCGTCAATGGAACCCATGCGCGGCCCTTCCGCAAGACTGCCCATGATCGCACGGGCACGGGCAGCAGCTTCGCTTTTCTCCATGCCCCCGGCTATGCGCAATACCGAGGTAAAGGCCCGCGCATATTCCTTGCGATAGGTCTTGATGACGCCGCCGGCCATGGCATAGTCGAAATGCGGCACACTTTGACCGCCGTGCATCTCGTTCTGGTTGGCCTGGATGGCAATACAGGCCAGGGCTGAATAGCTCTCAATGGAATTGGGCTCGCGCAAATACCCATGCCCCGTGGAAAACCCATCCTTGAACAAGGGGATGAGATCAATCTGGCAACAGGTTTCCGTGAGCATGTAGAAATCTTTATCGTGGATATGAATGTCCCCATTGAGATGCGCTGCCGAAGCATCCTTGGGCAAAATATAGTTGTCGATAAAAAACTTGGATCCTTCTGAACCATACTTGAGCATGGTGCCCATGGCCGTATCGCCGTCAATATTCGCATTCTCGCGCTTGATGTCCTCCTTGATGGCCGGCGCATAGGTGAGCTTCTTGTAGATGTCCATGAGATACGATTCCGCATTGCGGATTTTCGTATGCTCAGCGCGATACAAAATATAGGCCTTGGCCGTCTTGGCGTAGTCAAAGCGTATCAGTATCTCCTCAACCACATCCTGGATTTCTTCCACATGTTTGAGGCCGCGTTCTTCCAGGGCCTTACTCACTTTTTCGGTCAGGTACAGAAGATCTGTCGGTGACATTTCTTCCCCAACTACTGCCTTGTTGGCCTTGCTGATGGCATTGAGGATTTTGACAGAATCAAAGGGAGCTAGTGTGCCGTCCCTTTTGATGATGTCAGCGGGCATGATTGCGGCCCCCGGCTAACTGTTGAAAAGACATTTCCCGGACTCAGCCCAGCGCCCTGTCCGGGGATACGTCAGCTATACACGCAGTACAGATGCACGCGCACATTGCCAAATGGCACTATAGCCTGCCTGCTATTCTCTTTCAATGTCCCTTGAATATTGACTTTTCTCCAAGCGGCTTCAGTCTTGATTGTGAAAAAAAACTTTTTTTATTCCCTTGATTTTACAAGGGAAAAAAGCCAAAAAAAGTCTAAAAAAATTTCGATGTAGGTTGTAACCGTGGTTATGGTTCCAGCGTAAGCAACAATGCCATTTTGAAACGTCCGTCCGCCTTAATCCAGTGTCTACCGAGTTTCGCAAACTTGAAATTCTCCCCTGCTTGGATGGGAAATTCTTGGCCTTCGTAGCCAATGACGGCCTTGCCTTCCAGTGCGAAGATAAGCGCCTCGCCAGGCGCAGCGTGTTCCGAAAGGCCCGTGCGCGCGTCGAAGCTCATGAGGACGAACTTCAGACTCTCGCCGCTGATAAGATCCATGTTCACGATTTTGCCGTCCTGATAGGGCAGCATGTCCTTGAGGATAAACACTGAGCCTGCTGTTAGGTTGTTGCGCATGACCATCTCCTTGCCACACATGATTTCCGTATAAACACACCCATGGGACGTACGCATGCCCACAGTGATACCCACGGGGGGATACAATCCTTCCCCAGCCTGCACATGCCAGACGTCCCCTTCAGTGGCAAAAACATCCATCTCGCCTTCTGCCACGAGGAATATGCGTGGGGATTCATAGCTTTCTGCACTGATATCAGTTTCCCCCGCAAGAGAAAAGTGCGTCAACGCGCAGCGTTCAGATTCCCAGACCGTATCTGAAACTGTGCAGCCAGGCACGGGCTGATTATCCTTTGCTATAGAAAACACCCTTGCCGACGGACATTTCATGGCATGCCTCGTCATGAACCAAGAAGGTAGCGTAGCCCTTCAGGGCTACGCGTCCTGCGCTTGGACGGGGTTTGGACCCCGCCCAAGCTACCGCCCCGGTCGGATACCCCGCCCTTCAGGGCGGGGTCGGGGCTATTCCGGCCTAAAGGCCGGGGTCTCAAACCACAAAGGAACAGTTGATGATATATCGCTGCGAACCTTGTCATTGTCAGTTGCCACAGGTACAGATTTTCGACATACATAGTC
>JAFTCE010000047.1 GCA_017454855.1 Desulfovibrio sp. | reverse complement strand
CGCATTTCTCCAGGGAAAGATGCTCTCGGATGGCCGCAGTTCCCAGCTTAAGTAAGCCCTTGTCACGTAGATCCACCAGGGCATACATAACGCCGGAGATGAGCGCCTGCGCTTTGTCGGCAAAAATGCTGTTCGCTCCGTCCGACTGTGGCATGAGCGATACCAGCAGCTGCGTGAGTGCTTCTGCAGAACCAAAGGTAAACGGATTATTGGTATTGGAAAGCCTGCGGGGAGACTTGCCCTTGACCTTGCCGGACGTGCCGTAATTCAGGACACGAAAATCATCGTCCCGGCCAAGGTAGCGCGCCATCTGCCATATCTGTACAGCCAGCTTGGGGCTGGCCTTGGGGTCGATGTAAAAGAGTCCGCTGCCCGTGGCCAGGGCATTATAGGCAAGGGAAACCAGTGTTTCCGTCTTACCGGAACCAGTGGTGCCAAACAGCAGGCAGTGTGTCAGGATATCCTTGGCCTTGAGCCAGAGTTCTTTCTTGTCCTGCAAGCGGTTGCCGAGAAAAAATATCCCTTCCGGTCTGGCATAGCCCCGACGTCCAGGCAAGGGATCGCCCTTGTCACATCCGCGTGCTCCCATAGGTAGCCGGAAGGGCAGACGCTCGTAGTTAATGGTTATGCAGCGTATCCCAAAGAGCAGCAAGGAAATAAGAAGGGACAAGGGAGCCGCAGCTGGGGCAACAAACAGCAATACACCCATGCTGCTGATGCCGCAGATCTGTACCGAGGGATTTTGCAGCCAGGCAACGAAACGCACCAGCGGTGGTCGTACGTCCCGTAAGAGTTGTTTTCGGTCATGAGCTTCATAATCTTCAAGCCCGCGTATTTTTCTATTTTGCATAAGGCCCTACCTTACCGCAAAGGACATCCATCCCGATGCGTTGGAACAGCATAAAATCCTTTGAGCTACAGTCCTCAGCCTGTGGGGATTTCTTTGCCGTTTGTTCTGGCGTGGCTTCGGCTGGAGATACTTCGCGAAGTTCGCCCACATCATTGTCAGGTACGTCTGTGGTGACAGAATCATTCTTTGTTGTGTTGACTAGCCAGCCCTGGGTATCCAAAGCCGCACGAAGGCTCGACACAGCAACCTGTACTTGGGGTTCTGAAAGGGCTTTGCCCGCCTTTTCCTCGGCGGCATAGTGCGCCCATGACGCAAGAGCTTCTGCCCACCCTGTGCGTCCGCCGCACTGGTTGAGCGCATACCACAGGGGGCGATCCAGCGGTCGGACAAAGAGGAATTGTGAGGAGGCAAGTACGCCTTTCTTGCGAGTCAGGGTCAGTAACGCCATGAACCATGGTAATTCAAAGGCAGTGTGCCGGGTAAGCAGAGTGTCTTCCAATAGCGCACGATGCTTTTCCAACAGACCAGTGCACAGTTGCAGGAAGCGTTTTTCTTCAAGAATAGCACATGATGGCCCTTCCTTGTCCTCTGCGTAGGAGCGCGACATGGCATCTAACAAGGATATGGCTGTCTTCTTGTCCCCGTCCGCATATGCAAGGAAGGTGATGGCCAATGGGCGGCGCAATGAAGACAAGACAT
>JAFTCE010000046.1 GCA_017454855.1 Desulfovibrio sp. | reverse complement strand
CGGGCCAGCATGTTGAGGCTGGAAACCGGCACGCCCTGCGGGCAGGAAATGTCGCAGTTCTTGCAGTTGGCGCAGTAGTGCAGGGAATCGTCTTCGGCCATGCCCAGCAGGCGAAAGCGTTCATAGGCCGGGCCAATCATGCGCGGGCCGAGAAATTGCGTACTGGCTTCGGCCACTGGGCAGTGTACCACGCATGTGGTGCAGGCAATGCACTTGTCAGGATTGATATGCGCGCTCACTCTGGGCCTCCGTTTTCAGCGGTCAGCAGGGCAGCCATGCGTCCGGCCTGCCAACCTGTGGCTGCAGCGACGCCTAGGCCGCTTTTTTCCGCCGCGTAATCATAGCCGCCGAGGCTGCGCCCGGCGAAAAAGACATTTTGCCAGCGGGCTTTGCCGCTGTCGTCCACAGGTCGCATGTGGCTATCTACGCTTACTCCCAGTTGCCCAAAGAGGTGCTTCCCAAAAATTTCGCCTTCAGACCACAGCGCAACGTCCTGCGGCACGGGAATATCCATGCCGAACACGCTTTCTCTCGCCTTTCCTGGTTCAAGGGTCAGACCGCCTCCCAGGATGCCCCCGGTAGCCAGGATGAAGGCACGGGCCTTGTGCTGGCGCTTTTGCCCGGCGGCAGAAACCTCCAGCGCGGCGCAGCAGTCGTCCGCCACTTCGGCGCGCACAGCCGTGGCATTTTCTAGAGCAGAAAAATCAAGCTTCTTCAGTGCGCGTAGCAAGGCGTCACGCAAGCGCAAGCCGCCCACGCCCGGCGGAATGGAACACATTTCCACCAGCGGACAGCCCACCTTGCGCTGCACGGTCTGCAGAAAATCCGCGTCGGCACGGCTGCCGCACAGCGGTGGAATGAGCAGGAGATCATACGCGCCAGCGTATTTTTCGAGTCCGTCCAGGAGCCAAGTGCGTGTTTGCGGCCTGTCAGCCAGGCGTGCCAGATCCAAGGCGGAAATACTGCGGTGCGTTGCCCCAAAGGGCGAAGGGAGCAGGGCATGGTCATACTGCCTCTGGTTCCAATCCTTGTAACGCTTGAGCTGGCTGATGATGAGGCTGGGGCGGCAATCACGCAAGCCTTCCACACTCAGCACCAGGACGCGGCGGGCGTTTTGCAGGGCCTGGGCATCCATACCAGGAGGCAGCAGCCATGTGGGTCTGAGCGTACCCATGATGGTGGGGACGTAGGTGTTGCATTCTTGTCCCTGGGCTACAGCCGTAGTCATGGGCCATCCGTGTTCAGCCAGGGTTTTGCGTAGGAAGGTCAAGGCCGTACGCACGTTGTTCTCACCGAGCAGACGGTAGGGATGTTTTGCGGGCAGGCGGGGGAGGGCCTGCCAGGGGGCGTCTACACTTGCGCCGTCCACATAGCCCAGCAAATCCACCGTGCCACCGCTGATGGCCAGCGCGCCCATGCCAGCGGCAAGCAGTTTCACGCGGCATCCTTGCTGCGCCGCCGCGAGCGCCGCCATGAGACCGGCCATGCCGGCGCCCACCACCAGGACATCAGCCATTTTGTTGTTCATGGACAGCTCCATCAAGATTGAGTACGCCGGCATACACAGCGCGGCCCAGCTCCATCTCTCGCGCCTGCAAGCCCCAGAGGGCTGGGCGCAGGCCTTTCCAGCGCTCTTGCAGGAAGCGGCGCATGTTCTCCACCGGAGGAATGTCCAAGGCTATCTTGTGTTCCGACAAGGCTGCTACTGTTCGCAGAGAGCAAAATGTGCCTTGACAGGTGCCCATGCCGAGGCGCGTACGCAGCCGTATGTCTGTCAGGGAGTGGGTGGAGGCATCGTGAGCCACGTGTTCGATTTCGGCCAGACTGACCATTTCACATTCGCAGATCAGGGGATTCTCTGGGATTTTCCTGGCAGACGCCAGAACGGCTGGAAGATCGTCCCCCAGACGGTCGGCCATGATTTTTAGGCCGGCCACGGGAAAATGCCTGGCAGCGAGAGCCAGTGTGGCCTTGTCCGTTTCGGGAACCAGGCTTTCCTCTGCCGTCCGGCAGGGAGCCGTTACGTGGAGCTTGGCGCAGACGACATCGCAGGCGCGTTGGGCCATGAGGCGGTACGTTGTCAGTTTGCCGCCAAATATGGAGACCATGCCTTCAAGACCTTCTGCAGCGTGATCAACCACATGGAAGCCGCGGCTGGCTTGACGTCCTGCAGCCTTGCCTGGCGTATACAGGGGGCGTGTGCCCGCAAAAGCACGCAGAATGCGATAGGAGCGTACCTCGGGGAACAGGGGTTCTCCGAGGCTGAGCAGCCGCTGCACCTCTTCGGTGCTTGGCGTCGTGTCATCCGGCCTGTCCGTGGGTGCGGATGTCGTGCCCAGGATGGTTATGGAGCCGTGCGGCACGAAAATATCCCCGTCAGCGCTGACGTGAAGGCGGTTGACCACGCGCGATGTAAAGCGATGGTTGAAGATCAGCAGTGCGCCCCTGTCCGGTGACACGTTGACGTCCAGCCCAGCCAGCGCTGCGACGCGTCCGGACCAGGAACCAGCCGCATTGACCACGCAGGCACAGGCAATGTCAATCTCTTCACCGTTGAGGCGATTGCGGGCCGTCACACCGCAAACCTTTCCATTGGTCGTGCGTATGGACGTCACTTCGTGATAGGTGAGCATGCGTCCGCCGTAGCGACGGGCCGACATGGCATTGTGCAGCACAAGCCGGAAGCCGTCCACGCAGGCATCGGGTACGCGGAAAACGCGGCGTATCTTGGGGGAAATGTTGGGTTCCAGGCGTCTGGCTTCGGCGACGTCCAGCTCTTGCGCGGGGATGCCGACTTTGCCGCAGGCATGAACCCAGGGTTGCACATAGGCCGGATCGTCCTCAGAAGTGAGGACAAAGAAGCCTTCTGTTTCTTCAACGCACTGCCGACCTATGCGGCGGACGATGCTGTTTTCCTCAATGCATTCCCGCGCGGATTCGCTATCACTGACGGCATAGCGCCCTCCGCTATGTAGCAGTCCATGAAAGCGTGAACTAGTTCCGTGTGCCAGGCCGCCCTGTTCCAGCAAAAGAGTCGGTACGCCGCGCATGCACAAGTCCCTGAAGATTCCTGCGCCTGTGGCGCCGCCGCCAATGACGACAACTGTCCTTTCCAACATGTATCTTCCGGTCGAGTTTTCGCCACGGAGCCTTGTTTCCGAGATGGAAAACAAGAACGCCGACGAGCGTTGCGAAAAAATATCTTCCTTTTTTTGCGTCTTTCCGTCAAGAGAGGTTTCAGCGTATTTGTCAAGTGCTTCAAGAAGAGCTTGGGAAAAT
>JAFTCE010000045.1 GCA_017454855.1 Desulfovibrio sp. | reverse complement strand
CTTTTGTGGTAGGCTTGCCCACGCTGACCTCAATGCAGGTCAAAACATTGCAAGTCTTGGTCGCACTGCCGTGCGGTCAACGGGCGCTGTAAGCCGTCCGAATGTAGCGCTTCCCTTGATGAAGCGACTATAAAGCTCCGCTCTTCAGGGCGGGGTTGTTTACCAGCACCTCCACCGTCACTATAGGTACAAAAGACGGCTTTGCCAAGGGAACATGACCCTGCGGTGTAGCTAAAAATTGTCGAAAAGAAGCAGGGTTTCCTTGTTTATCCAACGCGCCGTAAAAACCCGTCCTTACCAAAATCAGCACACAGGCAATATCGGTTTCAAGTCAGCGAATATCTCTTTGGTAACGGCACCACTGCGGTATTTTGTGAAATACCAAATGCACGTGCATCATAAAAACACAATGTCTGCCAGTCCGAATTTTCTTGACATTTTTTATAGACCAACGATATTTGATACATGCAAATTCAGCAAGCCTTCAAATACCAGCTCAAGCCGAGTGCCGCTAAAGCTGCCGCTATGCGCCGATTTTCCGGCTGTTGTCGATACCTAGGGATTCAAGGTCGATGAACATAACAACCGCATCTTCCTTCCCCAAATAGGTTGGGTGAGATACCGCTAGGAATCCCCCGCCTTTCGGCGGGGGAGGTTGTCAACGTGAACGGAGATACGCGCATGTCTGATACAAAGAACCTTGAGCGTCTTTCCGGCCAGATTGAGCGCGTCACCTACACCAATGTCGACAATGGCTATACCATTGCCAGGGTCAAGGTGTACGGTCGTCGTGATCTGGTGACTGTTGTGGGCAATCTGGTGGATCCACTGCCGGGGTCCATCCTGAAAATGGCCGGAGCATGGATCAACCATCCGCGTTACGGCGAGCAATTCAAGGTTGTTTTTTACGAAACGACCGTACCGGCAACCGTGTACGGCATTGAAAAATATCTGGCTTCCGGCCTGATCAAGGGCATCGGCCCGGTCATGGCCAAGCGCATTGTCAAAGTCTTTGGCAAGGATACCCTGGACATTATTGAGAATGACGTGGAACGCCTTGCGGACGTGCCCGGCATCGGCAAGCAGCGCGTCGCCATGATCCGGCATGCGTGGGAGGAACAGAAGGACATCCGCCAGGTCATGCTTTTCCTCCAGTCGCACGGCGTCAGCTCCGCCTATGCCTCCAAAATATACAAGACCTATGCCCGCGATTCCATCGCCATTGTCCAGGAAAATCCCTACAGGCTGGCCTATGACATTTATGGCATCGGTTTCTTGACCGCAGACAGGATCGCCGAAAACCTGGGTTTTGCCCGAGATTCCCCCTTGCGCGCCGAGGCTGGCCTGCTCTTTGCCCTCCATGAGTGCAGCGCAGAAGGCCATGTGTATTTTCCCCAAGACAAGCTCCTCAAGGTTGCCGCCGAACTCCTGCACATTGAGGACAGCACCATCTTGGGCCAGGCCCTACAGCGGCTGGCCGCTGAACGGCGTATTGTTGTGGAAGCCCTCCCGGGGGAGCAGATTGAGCAAGCCGAGGAACGCATCTATCTTGCTGGCTACCATCTTGCCGAAGCGCAGGCAGCGGCGCGGCTGCTGGCCTTGTCGCGGGCACACACGGTTCTGCGTGCGGTCAAGGTGGACGCGGCTCTGCGCTGGGCAGAAGAACGCTGCGGACTCACGCTTGCCGAGGAACAGAAAGAAGCCGTGGCCGCCGCCTTGACGCATAAGGTTGTGGTCATTACGGGGGGGCCAGGTACGGGCAAGACCACCATCCTCAAAGTCATTTTGAACATCTACGCCGCCTTGACGCCGCGTATCCTTCTGGCCGCGCCCACGGGCCGGGCAGCCAAACGTATGTCCGAAACCACGGGCCATGAGGCAAAGACCGTCCACCGTCTGTTGGTCTATGATCTGCGGCGCAGGGCTTTCAAAAAAAATGAGGACGATCCCCTGGACTGCGAAATTCTCGTTGTGGACGAAGCATCCATGCTGGATGTGCTTCTATTTCACCATCTGCTCAAAGCCATACCCCAAGGCGCAAAACTCCTTTTGGTGGGTGACAGCGATCAG
>JAFTCE010000044.1 GCA_017454855.1 Desulfovibrio sp. | reverse complement strand
GGTCTCGATCCCGTGACATCGTATTATCTGCTGCACCGCAACGATTTCGGCATGGAAGAAGCCCCTGCCGGGGCCTGCATCCTGTATGCCACGGCGTGCAATTCTTCGGACAAGGAACTGACCCAGGTCTATAACATCATCAAGATGGGCAAGGGCAAGGCGGCAGATGCGGTTGAAGACGATGATGCCGAAGACGCGGATGAAAGCGCGGATTCCGGCGGCAAGTACCGTCTGCTCAAGTGGAAGGAACGCAAAAGCCAAACATTGGGCCTGGAAGGCCGTGGCGGAAGGCCTGTGCCGCTCATTGATCGCGTACACAAGCTCATGTATCTGTGGCTCGATGGAGACCTCTCCAAGGTCGATGAATTTCTTGATGCCTTCGCCCTGCGCCGCAACGAACTTTTTCAGCGCGTTATTCAGTCGCTCATTGAGCTTTCCGACGGCGAAGAACGGGCTATTCTGGAATCTCTCAGCAACCATATACAGGGCCGGGGCGTCCAGACAACCCGTGTGCAGCAAGGGACGTTGCAATAGCAGAGTTTCAACAGGTTTCTAACTTGCTTGACATGCTATCATTTTGTAATAACATATTTCCCATGAATAGTAGGCAAAGAAAGACATTGGAAGCAATCTTCCGCAACCCTGTAAGCAAAACGCTTATTTGGGACGACATGGAAAGCCTGCTGCGTTCCATTGGTTGTGAGGTTGACGAAGGTGACGGTTCGCGTGTTACGTTTCTGAAAGATGACATGTCGCTTGACATGCACAGACCGCATCCTCAGAAGGAAGCAAAGCCATATCAGGTTAAAGATGTCAGAAGTTTTCTCAACAAACTAGGAATAAGGCCATGACAAAACCCATGGAATACAATGGATATGTCGCAAAGATTGAATACAGCGACGAAGATGGGTGTTTTATCGGGCACATAGTCGGCATAGACGATATTGTTGCTTTCGAGGGTGCAACTGTTGATGAAATTCGTGAAGACTTCCACAATGCCGTCAATTCATATCTTGCCTCGTGTGCCAAACATGGCAAACAACCGCACAAGGCATACTCTGGAAAAATCTTGTTGCGCACCTCCCCGCAACTTCATGCGCATATTGCGGCACGAGCCGAGGCAGCAGGGAAAAGTATCAACCAATACGCAGTTGAAGTGCTAGCCAATGCGTGACGGCTATGCGGTAAGCACACACCTACCGCCCTCGGCGCGAACCCCGCGCATCCCCAGGCATCGCTCGATTCCGTGCATGAAAAGAACGTCCGCCACGGACATCTTTCCACGCTGCATATCTGGCCGACCCGCCGTCCGCTGGCGGCCAGCCGGGCCGTGGCCCTCGCAACGCTTCTCCCGTGCCCCGAAGACTCTGCCCAACGCCATAGGCTGGCTCAGCGCATTGGCGGTGCAGTGAAGTCTGCGGCAAGACAGGAAAAGAAGAACGGTCGCATCGTCCAGAGCGTCAAGGAAGAAACGGAGGGTAGCATCACGCGCTGGCTGGGTACGCCGCCCAAGAAAGGGAAAAAGGCCATCGAAGCTCATAAGCAATTGGCGGAGCGCAGGGAAATGGAAGGAATGCAAAAGCCAGTCACTGGGCATTGAAGGGCGTGGCGGCAAGCCCGTACCGATCATCGACCGCGTACACAAGCTCATGCACCTATGGAACGACGGGAACCTTGTCAAGGTTGATGAATTCCTCGACGCCTTTGCTTTGCGCCGTAACGAACTCTTTCTGCACGTCATCCAGTCACTCATTGAGCTTTCCGACAGCGAAGAACGGGCTATTCTGGAATCCATCAGCAACCATATGCAGGGCCGGGGCGTCAAGATGCCCGCCACCCATCGGCATTTAACGCTGTCCTAACCAGGAAGAATACCTTGATGGCAAAAGCATCCCTGCTTGCCAGGCGGGCGTAGCTTCAGTACATTAGCAAGGGATACCACCACGGAGGGGGGTATGGAGTCCAGGCTGCTTTCACCGACCAACGACTATGTGTTCAAAAATATTTTCGGCACAGACATTGAAATCCTCGCCGACCTTATCAGGGCGATTCTGGATCTGACGGAACACGAAATCCTGCGGATGGAAATTGTGGATCCCGGTCTCCAGGCCGATGCCGTGAATGAAAAGTTCATTATCCTGGACATTCGGGTGACCATCGGCAAGGACAAAATCATTGACGTTGAGATTCAAGTCTGGAAGCACCTTGGCTTTCTCAATCGCGGACAGTTCTACCTAGCCAGGATGCTGACCAGAAGCCTAAAAAGGGGGGAGGGCTTTGCCGCGCTCCCCAAGACCATCAGCATCTGGATTACGAGTTTTACCATTTTTGAGACAGATGACAGGTATCACCACCGCTTTGTCATGTACGATAGCGAACACAGCCTGGAATATCCCAACGGCCTGGAAATGCACTTTCTGGAACTGCCCAAGGTTGCCGGGGACACATCCAATCCGAACTGCCGGAACTGGCTGAATTTTTTGCGCAGCAGCACCGAGGAGGAATTTATGCAGGCAGCGGAGAAAAGCCCCCTCATCGCCAGGGCTCTGGAGACCCTGCGGAAGATCAGCGGCAACGAAACCATGCGCATGGAGGCCGACGCCCGCGAACGCTTCCTGAATGACATGGTGGATTCGTACAACACGGGGTACAAAACGGGCTTCGATTCGGGCTTCGACGATGGCAAAAAAGAGGGCGATGCCAACGCCAGCCGCCGCATGGCGCTCAACATGCTCGCCGATGGGGTACCTATAGAAAAAATTTTGCACTACACAGGGATGACCTCTGAACAGCTTGCCGCGCTCCAGGCATCGTAGTTTTTCGAGGTGATTCTGCTTTGCAGGCAGCGGAGAAAAGCCTCCTCATCGCCAGGGTTCTGGAGACCCTGCGGAAGATCAGCGGCAACGAAGCCATGCGCTTGGAGGCCGACGCCCGCGAACGCTTCCTGAATGACATGGTGGATTCGTACAACACGGGGTACAAAACGGGCTTCGATTCGGGCTTCGATTCAGGCTTCGACGATGGCAAAAAAGAGGGCGATGCCAACGCCAGCCGCCGCATGGCGCTCAACATGCTCGCCGATGGGGTACCCATAGAAAAAATTTTGCGCTACACAGGGATGACATCTGAACAGCTTGCCGCGCTCCAGGCATCGTAGTTTTTCGAGGTGATTCTGCTTTGCAGGCAGCGGAAGCCGACCTCGCTAACTGCTAAGAGGAAAGCCCCTGCCTCCTTTCCGACGGCGAAGAACAGGCCATCCTGGAATCCATCAGCAATCACATCCAGAACCGCAGCGTCCAGCCGACCAGTATGCAACAAGCTGCAATAATCAATGAGGAAAAACATGGCATCAGCATCCATATCCTGGATCCCGTGGCACAAGGTCGTGCAGTTGCGTGAAGACCTGCTCAGCGGCGAACTCGCCATGAATCAGTTTGCGGCGGATCTGTACGAAGTCCTCATGCAGCGGGGGGAGACCCCCATTTATGAAAATGCTGAATCCTTCTTCGCTCTGACCTTTCCGGCGGCCAATCTGCGCAAGCTGGCGGGCGACGTGATCCAGCGCCTTGCCGGGCACAACGACAAGGCCATACACCAGCTTGCCCTGACCTACGGCGGCGGCAAGACGCATACGCTCATCACGCTGGCGCATCTCGTGCGCGATCCCGCAGCCTTGCCCAATGCTCCTGCTGTGGAGGAATTCAAGGCTGCGGCGGGCATTGCTTTCCCAAAGTCCCGTGTGGCGGCACTTTGTTTTGACAAGATCGATGCCGTGGATGGTCTAGAAGTCACATCTGCGACCGGTCAGGCACGCCGCTTGAAATATCCCTGGAGCATCCTTGCCTGGCAGATAGCCGGGGAGGACGGCATGGCAGCCCTTAACCTGGAACATCCGCATGAGGAGCGCGAAATACCGCCAGCGGAAGAGCCGCTTGCCCGCTTGCTTGCCCCGGCCATGCGGGAAAACATGCCCCTACTCATCCTAGTGGACGAAGTCCTGATGTATGCCTACACCATGGTCTCGCATGAGGGCAAATGGCGCACGTATCTTATCAATTTTTTCCAGGCATTGACGCAGGCCGTATCCAAGACGCCACGTTGCTGCCTTGTCGCTTCACTGCTCAGCAGCAATCTCAAGCATGGCACGGAACTCGGCAAGTCGCTGGAATCAGAGATTTCCAACATCTTTGGCCGACAGCAGCAAGGTTCCATCGTGTCCGTTTCGCGGGATGAGGTCTCGGAAATTTTGCGGCGGCGTTTCTTCACTCCGGAATCCGTACGTGATCCGTCCCTATTCCGCTCCCACGTACAAAAGGCTCTCGCCAACATCGCAACGATAGATGAGTACACGCGCCTGCACATGGCTGCCGAGGAAGAAGCCTACGGCAAATGCTATCCCTTCCATCCCGCGATCACGGAAGTCTTCTATTCTAAGTGGAACAGCCTGCCGACCTTCCAGCGCACGAGAGGGCTACTGCGCACCTTTGCCCTTGCGCTGCGAGACGCGGTAACGTGGGACACTTCTCCGATCATCGGTCCGGCAGTGTTCCTCCCTGCGACCGACAAGACCGACCTGCCATCAGCAACTCAGGATCTCGTTGACATAGCCGATCGTGCCGTTAACACGAATAGCGCCTGGGGCAGCATACTGAATACAGAACTTGACCGCGCACGCGCTGCGGATGCCTCCTTCAATCTGAAGCATCGGGAAACGGAGCAGGCGGTCATCGCCGTTTTTCTGCACTCCCAGCCCATTGGCATGGATTGCCCAGTAAGCAAGCTCTGGCCCATGATCAGCATGGGCAAGCCGCAAAAGATCGACCTTGATAAAGGACTCAGGGCGTGGGCGGACACAAGTTTCTGGCTGGACGATCAGCTGACTGCGGTGGCTGGGATTCCTGAAAAATGGAAACTGGGCAACAAACCCAACCTCAACCAGATGCACGATTCCCAGAAAAAAATGCTCAGCGAGGCAGACAAGGCTGCCCGGCTGCTGGAGCAGGTTCGCAAGGAAAGTTTTCTGTACAGCGGTGTGGATGCTGGAGTCGTGCTACACAAATTGCCCCCGTCGCCGACGGATGTCACGGATGACGGTAAGTTCCATTTTGCCGTGCTTCCTCCAGAAGGAGCTTGCCGCGGGACTGTTCCCTCTGCCTTTGCCCAACGATTTCTCAGGGAAGTAGCTCATGCGGATATGCCGAGGGTACACCGCAATGCATTGGTGCTGCTGGCCCCCTCAAAGGAAGGATTGGACGTGGCAATGGAGCGCGTGGCCGATGTCATGGCCTGGCAAAAGGTCAAGGAAGAACTGCAGGAAAACGTGGATCAGGCGCGCATGTCCAGTCTGGGAACCGCCATGAACGCCGCCAGCGGCAAGCTGAGCGAGGCTGTCAAACAGGCATGGTGCATGGCGGTGACCTTGAATGCCCAGGGGGAACCGCAGGCATTTAAGCTGAATCTTGGTTCGGCTTCCCCTTTTGCCGCCCTAAAGGCAGACCAGAGATCCAGAGTGCAGTCGTCGGCGATCAATGCCGATGCCCTGCTGCCCGAGGGGCCTTACGAGCTTTGGGGCAAGGAGGATACCTACAGAACCGTCAAGGATATCCTGGGCACCTTCACCAAACGTACCAACATGCCCAAAATGATCTCGCTCGATCCCATCCTTGACACGCTGAAAGCCGGATGTCGGGAAGGCTCCTTTGTACTCAGGCTGCCAAGACCGGATGGCTCGGCTCGAACATGGTGGAAGAGCGAACCGGATTCTGCGGCGATGAAAGACCAGGCACTGGAAATCTGGCTTAACGAATACGCGCAGCTAGAGAATGTGGATGTGTCGCTCATTTTGCCTGCAAGCAGCGAGCAGCTATGGCCTGAAGGCGCAGAAGAAATACCCGTCAAAACGGTGCTGGAATATTTTTCCGGGCAAAAAACCATCGTCAAGCCTATGGATGGGTATGACGAGCAACTGCTCATACCAGCAGCATCCAAGGAAGCCGTCTATGCCGCAATAGAAAAGGCAGTAAAAAATGGTCAGCTTTGGCTTTTGCATGTGACATCGTCTGTTTGGGGAGAGGATATCCCGACGGGCATACTCACGGAAAACGCCAAACTGCATCGCCCACCAGAAGCCATCGGAGGGTTTGCTCTTGCACCAGAAAACTTGCCCGATGCCTGGAACGGTGCAGAAAGTACCAGTGTCAAGGCGATCGCCGATGTGCTCTCGCAGAACAGAGGATTGCCCTTGCCATGGCTCACCATCAAGAATGCCATCGATGCCGCCATCAGCGCCAGATGCATCGAGGTCGATCCTGCCGGAGGAAAGTGGCCATGTTCCTATACTGACGCCTCGGGCGTGCGCGTGAAAATTCCGGTTCGCAATACGCCTGAGGGATGCGGGGAAACAGTCAAGCCATACGTGAGTGCTTCTGGGAGTATCGCTGAGTTCAGGATCACTGCAAATCAACTGTACGATTTCAGTGAGACTTCTACTGACATACTCGACTGGCAAGCCCGCCATGACGTGAATGTCAACATCAATATTTCTCTTACTCTCGGCGATGGTGCTGAAAATCTGAGTGACGCAGCCAAAGAAAAATTGAAGAACCTCTTCGACGGATTCAGAGCCAATACTTGACATCCTCCCCCGCCTTAAGGCGGGGGTTCATGTCAGTTCCGAAACCTCACAGGCCCCGTGCGATGGCCTGGGCCGCCCCCCACAGGCCGCTGTCCGTGTTGGTCACAAGCCGCACGGGTACGCTGCACAGCACATCCTGCAAGGCTGTCCCGCGCAGCAGTTCGTGGACAAATTCTGGGCAGGTCACACAAAGGGGATTGCGTGCGGCGATGCCACCGGCAATCCAGAGTCCGCCCGTGCAGAGTGTCGTGCATATCCACAGGCGGCAAAAGCGACCCAAAAAACGGGCGTACCACTGCAATGTGGGCGTTTCACGGCTGAGGGCTTCACGCCCCACTGTTGCGGCGTCCTCCTGCCGTCCGGTCAAAAAGGCATGCAGACGCTCCAGGCCACGTCCGCAAAGCACGTCTTCCATGCTGGCCCATTCCTGGCCCAGGGTCTGCGCCAGGGCGTTTGCGTAGCGCTGTTCTTCTTCCCCGCAGAAGGGAAAAGGCGTGTGCCCCACCTCGGAAGGCACGGCCTGCCACTGCCCTACCGGCTCGCCCTCTGCGCTTTCCGTCGGTTCCCACCAGTGCAGAGATGCGGCGCCAAGGCCGGTGCCGGCGCCAAAGACGGCCCGTGTTGCCCGGTCTGGCGTAACTGATGCAGGGATGCGGATGGGGCATGCCTGTGTTCCCACCTCCGTCAGCATGGCATGGGCCTGGGCGGCAAAGTCGTTGAGCAGCAGGCAACGGACTAAGCCCAAGCGTGCCGCAATGGGTCTCATATCCAAGCGCAGGCGACCGTTGGTCAAGTATCCGGTCTGCCCCGCCACCGGGCCTGCCAGGGCAATGGCAAGGGCATCGCCTGGCTTTGGGCCTGTTCCCAGCTCGCCGTACATGGCGGACAGGACATCCTCAGCCTGCAATAAAGGGGCTGAGGAAGCCCACTTCACGGCCATGAGACGCAACTGCCCGTTCTCGTGGCTAAAGCAGGCATAGCGGGCATGTGTGCCGCCGATGTCGGCGGCATAGATATCTGCCATGGTACACCCCCGCATTTATTGTTCTTGCTTGCCCTGATCAATCTTGCGTACGATGCCGGTGGTACTGCAGCCACTGACCAGGTCGGCAAGGTAGACGCGCCCGCCGTTGTGGACTACCACGTCGGCCCCAACAACGTCCTCAAGCCTGTAATCGCTGCCCTTGACCAGGACATCGGGCAGAATGGCCTTCACCAAATTGATGGGCGTATCCTCGTCAAAAAGAACCACGGCATCCACGCCGGACAGCGCGGCGAGCAGCAGCGCCCGCGCCCGCTCATTTTGGATGGGGCGTGACGGCCCCTTGAGACGACGCACTGAAGCGTCGCTGTTGAGTCCCACCACAAGGTGATCCCCCTGGGCTGCGCTTTGCCGGATGAGGGAAACATGCCCGGGATGCAGGAGGTCAAAACAGCCATTGGTAAAAACGACACTCTCATTCTTCCGACGCCAATCCTCAACCTTGTCGAGCAATGTCGGCAGGGCGTACAGCTTGGGATTGTCGCTGTCTTCGCGCAGGGCGGCATGCAGCTCCGCCAGAGTAACGGAGGCCGTGCCCATCTTGCCCACGACGACGCCGGCCGCCGCATTGGCCACGCGCATACATTCCTTCCACGGCAGGCCCTTGGCCGCGCAGGCCGCGAGCAAGGCGATAACCGTATCTCCAGCGCCTGAGACGTCGGCCACTTCGCGCACGGCAGCGCGGCAATATTCGGGATCGTCTTTGCCGCCCAACAAGGCCATGCCCTTGGCACCGCGTGTGACCAGGACACGCTCCACATGATAGCGGGCACACACGTCGTCAGCCAAGGTCTCTAGCTGGGGGCGCGTCAGGTCTGTGTCCGGTTTGCATCCGCAGACTGTGGCAAATTCCCCGGCATTGGGCGTCACGCATTGAGCGCCGGCATAGCGCTCCCAATCCACACCCTTGGGATCCACAAGTACGGGAATGCCTTTCTCGGCGGCCTCCGCCATGACCAGACGGCAAAGGCATGTCTCAGCCCCTGCCAGCAGGACTCCCTTGGCATAGTCGGAGAGTACCACCGCCTGCCTGCCAGGCAAGAGCGCACGCACACGGGCTGCCATGCTTTCCAGTTCTTCGCCACCAGGCGGTAGGGCAATCTCCTCATCCAGGCGCAGCAACTGCTGCCCTTGGGCCAACAAGCGCACCTTGCGCGTGGTTCGGCGGGCAGCAGAAGACGCCAAGGAGTGCGCAATGCCCTCCTTGTCCAGGGCCTGGCGCAATGCGTCGGCATCGGCATCGCGCCCCACAAGGCCCACAAGGGCTACGTCCACGCCCAGGCGTGCGAGATTGCGGGCCACATTGGCCGCCCCGCCCGGTACCTCCCAGCGTTTTTGCACGGAAAGCACGGGCACGGGCGCTTCCGGAGAGATGCGCTGCACCAGTCCAGAGACATAGGCATCCAACATGACATCACCAACGACCAGCACACGCACTTGAGCAAAATTCATCAAAGATACCTTTGTGGTTTGACCCCCCCACCCTTAGGAGGAAGATGCGTGACCGCAATCAATGTCGAGCCAGGCCCACTAGAAACATCTCCCTTCAGGGGGAAGATGGACTTGACGCAGGGCGAAGCCGCTCTCCATGCTCTCTCCTTCGGGACAGGTACTCTCACCGTACGGAGATACTCGACTTGGGAGAGGACTCCCTTCGGGGCTGGGAATCATCAGGGCAAATCATCCAATGTCTCCGTATCCCTGACGGCATCAGTCGGCGCATGGTCACGACTGTGCATGGCACTATCCGAAGCGCAAGCCTGCTCGATCAATGTGTGCAGACGGCTCTGTTCGGCGTCCACCAGCGCCTCCACTGAGCGTCGGGCAGCCTCCCCCAAACGTTGGCGCTGTTCCTTGTCCTGCATTAATTCCTCCAGCACACCGGCCAAGGCGTCAGGGTTGTTTTGGGGCACGATGCGACCGTTGACGCCATCGCGCACTGCTTCCATATAGCCAGGCAGGTCGCTGGCCACCACGGCCAGCCCAAAGGCAAGAGCCTCCACAAGGGCTGAAGGCAGACCATCGCTTTCTCCGCCCTGGGATCTGCATCCAGGAGCGACAAAAATCTCTGCGCGGTCATACACATCCGCCATGTTCGCATGCGGAATCTGCCCGGCGAAGCGCACCATGCGCCGCAGGCCAAAGCGCCAGCTCAACCAGCGCAGACGCCATTTTTCCGGCCCCAGGCCCACAAAGGTCAAGGTAAATTTCTTCTTGCGGCGGTGCAACAGGGCGCAGGCTCGCAACAAGACAGCGTAGCCCTTGTGCTTGGCCAGAGTGCCCACGGCTAGGAGAGCGGGAACTGCGCCACCCTCGACCTTGCCCACGGCTTCCTGCTCATCCTCCACAGGTGCGAGTGTGAGCGGATCGCGCAGCACTTCCGCCTTGTTGGAGAGCTGCGGCAACATGGCCAGCAAGGCATCGCGCGTGGCAAAGGTGTCGCAACGCACAAAAACGGCATCCTGCCCCAGCGTGACCCAATCCAATCCGGGCGTTGCCATGTCTGAGGCCCGCAGGGCAAAGGCAAAGGGAATGCCCAACAGGCGTGAAGCCACCCATGAGGCCGTGGCCGGTCCATGCGCTCCTACGGCGTACAAAAAGGCGATATTCTCCGCACGCCCCCAACGGGCCAGCATGACGCCAGCATAAAAGGCGCGCACATGCTGCCACCAGCGCCTGCCCCAACGCCCCTTGCCGGGTAAAAGTCGCCGCAAGCGACGCAACAGCGTCCCCTCGTCCGTGAGCAGGAAGCCTTTGAGCAGGGCAGCAAGTACGTCCATAAGGCCGATACGCCGCACGGCCAGCGGAAGGGCGTAGCCCTCCGGATTGGCAGTGAAGCCCCTCCCCTTGAGAGCGTAAATGCGCGAGAGCAGGCCGACCGAATACAGGCGATGGGCGTCTTCCATGATGCATTGCCCGGACACTTCAGGGAAACGCTCGGCAACCATGACGCCCCGAACCACAGGCGCAGGACCGCGCAATAGGTTCTGCGCCCCGTCAGCGGAAACTTCCGGCAAATCGTGGCGCTGCGAGCGCAAGAGGCCTTCCTCCAGGGTATAGATGCTGTCGCAGAATTCGGCCATCTTGGGATCATGCGTCACCATCACCATGGCCACGCCGCCCGTATGACAGAGCGAGCGAAAGTTGCCCATGATCAGGCGGCTCGTCTTGGCATCCAGTGCGCCCGTGGGTTCGTCGGCCAGAAGGATGCGCGGATTGTTGACCATGGCCCGAGCAATGGCCACGCGCTGCTGTTCGCCGCCAGAAAGGCGATTGCTGCGGTAATGTACGCGTGCGGAAAGGCGCACCAGATCCAGGGCGCGGATGACCCGTTCCCAACGTTCCTGCGGTGGCACCCGCTCATAAATCAAGGGAAATTCAACGTTTTCAAAGACCGTGGAATGGTCGAACAAATTGCTGGCTTGCATGACGAAGCCCATATTCCCGCGTCGGAAGGCTGCCGTCTGCTCACGGTCAAATTCGAGGACATTCTTGCCCAGAATTTCCAGCGAACCCGAATCAGGGGCGTGCAACATGCCTAAAACATGC
>JAFTCE010000003.1 GCA_017454855.1 Desulfovibrio sp. | reverse complement strand
TGTGTGTGTATATATATAGCAAAATCTGTTCCTTTGTTCGCCACGCAGTGCGGCGACGGCCTTCGCAGGCCGTGATGCCCCACTACATTGTTCATGGAATATGCCCAAACCCGCCAGCGCTGTCAAATCCTATTGAACCGCAACACGGCGCACAACCGCCCTTTTTGCGCTCTTCAAGGGCTATTTCCCAAGCAGCCCGTCCCTAACCTGCACAAATATTTCACACTCTGGGCAAGAAAAAAATTTCCTTGCATTTCCCGCCCCAAATCCTCTTCCAATCCCGATCCAAATTCTTCTCCAACCAGCTCTAGGGGGCATCCCAGCGCTTGACGACGTGCGGCCCTGTCTTATGTTTTATGAAACAAAGCGCCGCACAGGCGATGCCGCAGGAGAGGGGGGCATATGGCAGTAGCATACAAGGATTATTACAAACTTTTGGGCGTGGATCGTGGCGCTGCCGCCGCTGACATTTCCAAGGCGTACAAGAAGCTGGCCCGCAAATACCATCCAGACCTCAATCCCGGCGACAAGAAAGCCGAGGAAAAATTCAAGGACATCAACGAAGCCTACGAAGTCCTCAAGGATCCGGAAAAGCGCAAACTCTATGACCAACTCGGACCCAACTGGCAGCATGGCCAGCAATTTCAGGGCGAGCCGGGCTTCGAGAACGTCCATTTCACCTTTAATGGGAAGAATTACGACGGTTCCGGGTTTTCCGACTTTTTTGACGCCCTCTTCGGCGGTCGCTTTGGGGGTTTTGGCCAACAGGGCAGGAGCGGGCAGTTCGGCCCAGATCCCTTTGGCGGCTTTACGCAGCGGCAAAGGCGCGGCAGCGATCTGGAAACCGAGCTGACCCTCACCCTGGAAGAGGCGCAGCGCGGCGGACGGCGTTCGGTGACGCTGCAGACGTCACGCGGGGCCAAGACCCTGGAGGTCAATGTGCCCGCTGGCATCCGCGACGGAGCCAAGCTTCGGCTCACGGGTCAGGGCAACAGCGTACCCGGCGGCACACCAGGAGACCTCTTCCTGCGCGTGCGCTATTTGCCGCACAACACCTTTAAGGTGGATGGCGACGACCTGCTCTGCGATCTGCCTCTGACACCTTGGGAGGCCGTGCTGGGCGCTCGGGTCGAGGTTCCCACGCTGGAAGGTGCCGTGGAAATGCAGATTCCCGCCGGTTCCAGTTCCGGACGCAAATTCCGGCTGCGGGGCAAGGGACTGGGATCTGTCGGCAAGCGCGGTGACTTGCTCGCGCGGGTCATGGTGCGGGTGCCTGACCAGCTCAATGACGCCGAGCGCGAGCTGTGGGACAAGCTGGCCGAAACTTCCTCGTTCAAGGCCAGACAGTGATTCGGAGGTCGGGAAATGAACATACTGCAACGAAAACCCTCGTTGCCCGTGCCCAGCGCGGTCATGGTGCGCGAAGAATTCCTGCGGGCCACGGGCATTGCGCCGGAACATCTGGAAGAACTGCTGGGTTTGGGCTGGCTGCAAGCCTGGGCCGACGGCCCGGCGGGACATCTCTTCCGCGATGCGGATGTGTACCGCGTGCGCAAGCTGGAACGCATTTGCTGCGATTTTGAACTGCCCGTACTGGGTGGCACTATTATTGTCGATCTGCTGGAGCGCATTGACACCCTGGAGCGCATGGTGCAGCGCCTGAGACGTTTTGAGCAGGACTGATCCGGCGAAGTCGGACAAAAGCGGCAAGACATATTTCGCCCCATAGGGGGCTTTGGAGAGGAGGCATAACGCCATGGACATCAACAAATTTACCGACAAGGCCAAGGAAGCCGTCGGAGAAGCACAGAGCATTGCTGCGGGCATGGGGCATCAGGAAACGGACGCCGAACACCTGGCCCTGGCCTTGGTGCAGCAGGAAAAAGGCATTGTTCCCCGTATCCTGGAACAGATGGGCATTCAGGTCAAGGCTTTTGCCGTGGCCATCGAAGGCGCGCTGCGCAAGCGGCCCTCGGTATCCGGCACCGGCATGGATCCCACCAAGATCGTCATCACCCAGCGGCTGGCCACGATTCTGGGCGAAGCGCAGAATGAAGCCAAGCACATGAAGGACGAATACGTCAGCGTGGATCACATCTTCGCCGCCATGACGGACGTGGAGCCTGGCTCGCCCCTGGGCGCGGTACTCAAGGAATACAACGTCACGCGTGCCCGCTTCAGGCAGGCCATGGAAACCCTGCGCGGCGGCGCACGAGTGACCAGCGCCAATCCCGAAGATACCTTCGAAGCGCTTTCCAACTACGCCCGCGACCTGGTGGAAGCCGCACGCCAGGGCAAAATGGATCCCGTCATTGGCCGCGACGCCGAAATACGCCGCGTCATCCGCATCCTCTCGCGACGCAC